>JANWZG010000021.1 GCA_025054735.1 Cyanobacteriota bacterium
ATACCATGCCCCATCATCCCTCCCTTGCCAACATCACCCGCGTCGGGGGATGATCCGACAATGCCACCCCCTTACCCGCCACCACGCCTGTAGACAGGGGTCGATCGCCCAGACGTAGGGGCGCACCGAGATCATCAGACGATAACCGTAGACCATAGGGGCGCAATGGTCAGACGGCAATAACCACAGACCGTAGGGGCGCACGGCCGTGCGCCCCTACCTAATAATTTCGCATTTATTCAAAAATTTCGCATTCATCCGGTGATTTCGCATTCATCCCATGCCCCGTCATCTCTCCTCTGTCAACATGGCCAACATTGCCTGGGTGAGGGGATGATCGGAGAGTTCCCCCGCCTGCCCCGCCGCCACCGCCGCTTGCAGGCAGGTAACGAAATTGTTGAACACCGTTTGGGTGCTGGGATGGTCTTGCCCTAACGTTTTGAACACAATCTCCAGACTACGGACATAGCTGGGTTCCGCCTCGGCGTAGCGCCCCAGGGCACGGTACAACCCAGCCAGATTATTCAGACTGGTGGCCACATCGGGATGGTCGGCCCCGAGGCGAGTCTCCGCCAAGGTGAGGCACCGGCGATACCAGTCTTCTGCTGGTTGCCATAGGCTTTGCTCTGCGTAGAACCGGGCCAGCCCAACGTAGGGCCAGAGATAATCATCGTCGGTTAGGTGGGCCGTCAGGTCGGTGGCGACGGCTTCTAGGTGGGGGATGGCAGTTTGTACCCGGCCAATATCTGCCTGGGTGACGGTTGGGGGGATAGTTTTGGCAAGGTTCGTCAGGGTAGTGGCAACAGCCTGCTTCAGGGCAGGAGCTTCCTGGCAGAGTTCTTGGGTCAGCTTGGCAGCAAAAAACTCCCGTATCAGTTGGTGCAGTTCATAGCGCTGGTCTCCCTGGCGTGTCAACAAACTGCAACCCAGAAGGTGGTCATCTCGGCAAGCTTCCAGTGCCTCTAAGTCCCAAGTTGGCTGGTACTGGTTCACCACCTGTTCCACCAAGGGCCAGGGAATAGGAGCTAGGGCAAACAGGCTGAGCAAGCCGCAGAGTATCCGTGCCTCTGGGGGCAGTTCTTCCCAACTGAGTTCAAAGGCGGCTGCTACCCCCCGCTGAGCTGTCATCTGCTCAGCCCGCTCCAAGGCCGGAGCAGCTAACCTTTTTGCCTCTAGCCGCTCTAGCAGGGCTGCCAAGCTCAAGTCTAGCTTGCGAGCTAGGTAGCGCCCCACCAATTCCAGCCCCAGGGGCAAATAGCCTAACCACGCACACAACCGTCGGGCATCGGCAGCTTGACAATCAACGCGCCCTGGATCATCCACCAACACCCGCAACAGTTCTAGGGCAGCCTCCTCGGTCAACACCTCTAGCTCTAGCTGCTGGGCTGGGGCAAGCAGCTTTAAGCGAGTGGTGATGAGCACTCGAAATCGGTAATCCAGCAGGTGCAAGTAGGGCTGAATGGCCTTATAGTCTGTGACATCATCCAGCACGACTAGAATTGGCTCTCCTGGCCAGCGGCGACAAACCCACTGCACCCTTTCCGGCAAGGTTTCTGGGGTGTCGGGTGGTTCCGGGAGTCCCAACTGGATGCGGGCAAAGGCCAACAATCCCAAACCCACGTCCTCTGCCCTGACATTGAGCCAGCACAGACCGCCGGGATAGGTATGAGTCCGCAAATGTTGGTAAGCATATTGCAACACGAGTTCGGTCTTGCCCACACCCCCCATTCCCGATACGGACGTGATGGCAACGGTGGAAGTGGCTTGTAACTTCTCATGCACCTGCTTCAGAACCTCTTCTCGCCCGACAAACTGTACGACCCCACTTAGGGGTAAGTTGCTGGGAATCCCCACAGGTTTTGGGGCCGTGTCGGTGCTGGTGACCCAAACCGTCTCCAAGGTTGGGTCAATGCCATGCTGCCGCAGATGCTCTTGCCAGTCTTGATCCTCAGTCACCAAGGTCAGGGGTGTAGCTTCCAGGGATGCGGGTCGTTTAGGGTTTTGGTGCCAGTGCAGCACGGCCACCACCAGCCCGTCACAGACCACGGCTGCCCCGGAGGTGCCCTGCCAGGGCGACTGCTGCTGTGCTGGTGCCTGGGCTACTTCTAGCTCGCTGGGGGTGCGCTTGGGTTCCACCACGAGCAACCCATCTGGGGAGGTATCCCCTAGGTGGATCTGGCCTGGAATTGCGCGGCGGCCAGACTGGTTGCCTGTCTCCCCTTGGGTAAAGGCCCAACGGGGAAAGCCCGCCATCTGAAAGGGCAGTGACCCCGACTGGGCTGGGGGCAGTTGGCCCAAACCCACGGGTTCCCAAGCAGGCAGGGTATCAGGCAGTTCCACGAGGGCAATATCCGCTTGGGGGGCCATCCACACGACTTGCGCGTCCACGCTGCCAAAACCAGTTTTGTCTCGCACTTGGCAGGGGCCAACCCCAGCGAACAGGTGGGCACAGGTGAGGACTAAGCGTCCCCCTAGGCCATAGCCAGAGCCATGCTGGGAGGCGATGATTTCTAGGGCACGCTGGGGTGCAAAGGAGCGCATGGGCAGGGGGTGGGATTACTGGTGTCCAATCTAACCAAGGAATGAGGGATGTCAAGGTTTTGCTGGATGGACTCAGCATGATGGGGCGTTGCTAAATGGAGACGATTTCAATTTCGTGCTATCTGAACCTCAAGCATGGCAAAGGTTTTAGCATGTTTTCCACAATGGATAACCCCATGCGCGGGAGAGGGGCTTAGGTGTCTCTTGCCAATCTGGAATGACTAATGCTTATGAACCCCTTGCCTACTCTCTGATTACCAGCGTTTGTCCTGTACTTAGAGGATATTTGAAAATACAGAGATGGTAGTGAAATTCTTGCACTCGCTCCCCCCTGACTCCCCTTAAAAAGGGGGGAACCGAGCCAGCGTGAACTGAAGTCCCCCTTAAAAGGGGGATTGAGGGGAATCGGAGGCCCTGTAACCTAGCAAAATATACTTTCCAAATATCCTCTTAGGGTTTAATTGGGGTTTAAGGCTATTGTGCTATCAGTTGACGGGTTTCTCGAGCGGCGGAGCGCATGGCTTGTTCGGGGGTCAGACGTTTGGTGAAGGCAGCACTTAGGTATCGTTGTAGGATGTCGGAGGCTTGGGCATATTGAGGCGTAAGGGGTCGCAGGACGGCATTTTGGGCGATCGCCAACAGTTGCGGAAAGTGAGGATACTTGGCAACAATCTCAGCATCGGTAAACAGGGCTGTGCGGGTAGGCATGTAACCTCCAAACAGGGCGATGTGGCGCTGACTGTCAGCACTGGTAAGAAACTGAACGGCCTGCCATGCTACCTCTGGGTGTTTGGTGGTACGGGCAATTCCCAAACCCCATCCCCCTTTACAAGCTCCGCTGGTAGCTCCTGGGCCATGCACCATGGGCACTAGGTCAAATTTACCTTGAATAGGAGAATCGGGCTTGTTGGCCAAGGCCCAGACATAGGGCCAGCTCCGGAGAAATACAGCCTCTCCTGCCTGAAACAGATAGCGCCCATCTTCTTCGCGGTAGGTAATGACACCAGCGGGAGATAGTTGCTGGTCGATCGTGCTGACCAAAAATTGCACGGCCTGGATAGCTTCTGGGCGGTCTAGGCCAACTTCCTGATTGTCTGGATTAATCCAGAAGCCGCCAAATCCGTGCAGAATTTCAACAAACATGGCGACGGCTCCTTCATATTGCCGTCCTTGCCAGAGATAGCCCCAGCTAGCTTGGCCTTGACGTTGGAGGGTTTGCCCAATCTGCATTAACTCACCAAAGGTCTGAGGTGGTGTATATCCGGCTTGCTGGAGCAGGTCTCGGCGATAGTAAAGTACACCGATGTCGCTGCGCACGGGGATGCGATAGAGGTGACCGCGATAGCGCCCCGCCGCAACGTCAGCAGCTAGGAACTCGTCTAACTCTGCCGCAGTGATGCGATCGCTGAGGTCTTGCAACCATCCAGCCGCTGCAAACTTTGGTGTCCAAGTTACATCCATATACACCAAGTCATAGGGAGAGTCACCCAGGAGGAAGGCAGCCGTGGATAAATCTTCGAGCAGATCTGGTGAACTGGGGGCTTCCACTAAGTTCAAGCGACTGCGGGGATAGCGTTGCTCAAATTTTTGTGCCAGTGGCTTCCACATGGGAATTTCTGGAGAGGGCAGCAACAGGGACAAGGTGATTGGCGGACTAGCGACACTGGGCAAGCGGGTGATTAGTCCGATCGCACAGAGGAGGATAATCACAACGCTGAGTATGGTGAAGGTTAGGGGTGTTGGCAGCGATCGTAACGGTCTGAGCATGTGTGTATGTCCCTTCCATTGGCCCTGCATCGGATTCTAGGTCAGAACTGTGGTGAAGTCGTCGAGCCATCAGGGTTAATCCTGGCTGGTGTATGGGTATCGGTGTAGTCCATGGGTGGGTTGCTGGCCCCTAGGCAAGCTCTCCGTGGCTAGGGGCACCAACGGAGCGGCTACTTTTCTAAGCGCTGCTTCACTTCATCCAGCACTAATTTATACTCTGGATTCTTAGGATCGAGCTTGATCAACTTTTCTAGGGTTGCCTTAGCTCCTGGTAGGTCTTGTAGTTGAAGCTGCACCTGCACTAGCCCTTCTAGGGCGTTGCGATTGTTTGGTTCTCGCTGCAATACCAGTTCGTAGTTAGCCTTGTCGGCTTTGAGTTGGTCACGTGCTGATTGTGCGGCGGTTACGGGGGCTGATGCTGGCTGCTGCAAACCAGCTCGAAACATGGCAATAATGCCAAACAGGGCTGTGCCGCCAAAGGAGGCAATGCCAATAACTGCAAAAATGCTCACTAACCAACGCTGGCGTTTACGACGATCGGCGGCATACTTTTCTAGAGAATTCATACACTTTCAAGGTTTCTTCAGGATTACGTCTCGTCTGCTTGGTAAATTGGGCTGTAACTGCACGTCCTATGGCAGCAGATACAACGAGTTTACCCAAAGACTTGCTAGGTTTGCATCTCAGTCAAGCAAAGTGGTCAGGCAAAGGAGTGTAAGGTTCGACGATGACCAGACAACTGCTACATTCGACCCTGCTGGTTGTGAGTTGGTTCAGCCTGTGCTTGGCCCTGACAGGACGATCGCAAACGTTAGAGCCACTGCCTGCAATTCCGCCAGGAACTATCGAGCCAGTACGGCCACCCTTGCCCTCTCTCCCAGAAGCCATACCGTCAACCTCACCCCATCTCACCATTCCAACTTCACCGTCGGTGCCGTTGTCTCCTCTACCAGCTGTCCGGGTGCGAGTTAAGGATATTGAGGTGCTGGGTAGTACGGTATTCTCTAGGGACGAACTGGCAAAGGTTTTGGCTCCCTTTCAGGATCGGGACGCTAGTTTTGAGGAGTTGTTGGCAATTCGGGCGGCGGTGACAGACCTGTATGTGAGTCGGGGTTATGTTACGTCTGGCGCCTTTTTGCCTGCCCAGCAGATCGATGATGTTAACAATGCCGTAATTCGGATCCAGGTGGTAGAGGGGGAAGTAGAGCAAATTCAACTCCAGGGGCTAACGCGCTTGTCAGAAGCCTATGTGCGCGATCGCCTATCGACAGCCATCCGCACTCCCTTAAATCTCCGCAACTTAGAGGCAGCCCTACAGTTGTTGCAACTGGATCCGCTGATTGCATCGGTGCAAGCAGAACTAGGTGCAGGGCTAACACCAGGGCGCAATGTACTAAAGGTAACGTTGCAGGAGGCTGATCCCTGGACGGGGATTGCTGTTGTACAAAATCGAGAGTCCCCTAGTGTTGGCTCGTTGGGTAGTGGGGTGGTACTGAGCTATGGCAACCTTATGGGTGGCGGCGATCGCCTAAGTGCTGACATCAACCTGACGGCGGGGAGCCAGACGATTGGTGCTGGGTATGAGTTACCAGTGAATGCCCAAGATGGACGGCTCAGTTTTCGCTACACCAACAGCAATAGCAGGATTATAGAACAGCCGTTTAGCCGTTCTGATATCAATAGCCGTACCCAGACAATTTCCGTGGGCTTTCGGCAACCGATCGTCCGTACCCCCAGCAGCGAGATTGGTCTGGGGCTATCTCTTGACTGGCGAGAAAATCAAACTTTTTTGCTCAACGATATTCCCTTTTCTTTCTCCATTGGCCCCGAAAATGGACGGTCTGCTGTCACGGTGCTGCGATTTACCCAAGATTGGGTGAACCGTACTCCTACACAGGTGCTGGCAGCTCGCTCTCAGTTCAGCTTGGGTTTGGGGTTGTTGGGGGCAACGGTTAACAATAGTGGCACTGATGGTCAGTTTATCAGTTGGCTAGGGCAATTTCAGTGGGTGCAAGCGATCAGTGGGGATGCAATTGTGATTACTCGTGTGGCGGCTCAACTCACGGGTGATTCACTGTTGCCGATCGAGCAGTTTGGCATTGGCGGTGTGGATACAGTGCGCGGCTATCGCCAAAACCAACGGGTCGGTGACAGTGGCATCATTGGTTCCATAGAGGTCAGAGTTCCGATCGTCCGTAACGCTGCTGGAGAGAGTGTCTTGCAATTGACTCCCTTCTTCGATATAGGTACAGTTTGGAGTAATCGCAATGAAAACGGTGCCGCCGCTACCCTTGCCAGCATTGGTACTGGACTGCGCTGGCAAATTAACCCTACCATGGCTGCCCGCCTAGACATTGGCATTCCCTTGCTGGATGCCACCAAATTGGGTAACTCCCTGCAAGACAGCGGCATTTATTTTTCTCTTCAGTATCAACCGTTTTAAGCCAGCCCCCACCATGGCACCAGAACCGTTTATGCTGGTCATAGTAGACCCTGCAACTGGTTAGCTTGCCATCAGCAGTGAAATGCTAGCCGTTGCATTGCCCATTCTGATGTGCCCAATTATGATTCCGTCTGAACCATCCATTCCTCCGTCTCAGCAGTTAGTTATCAACGTCAACCGTTGGTTCAAGCGAGAATTGTTACCCGTTTTAGCAGACCTGCGGCTGGCGATCGCCCTGTTACTGGTAATAGCTCTATTCAGCAGCACTGGCACCGTCATTGAGCAGGGACAATCCGCGGCCTTCTATCAAGCTAACTATCCAGAACGTCCGGCATTATTTGGGTTTCTCACCTGGAAGGTAATCCTGAGCTTAGGATTAGATCACGTCTACCGCACATGGTGGTTTTTATCCATACTCATTTTGTTTGGCGCTAGCCTCACTGCTTGCACCTTCACCCGACAATTACCGGCTTTACGCTGGTTTTCGCGCCCATGGAACTTTTATACCCAGCCACGTCAATTTCAGAAATTTGCCCTGAGCGCAGAGTTGCCACAGGTAACCCTAGAGCAAGTGGTGTCGTTGCTCACCCAGCGCCGCTATCGGGTGTTTCAACGAGATAATGCCCTCTATGCTCACCGGGGCATTATAGGGCGAGTAGCACCGATCGTCGTTCATGCCAGCATCATTCTGATTTTAGCGGGGGCTATCTGGGGGGCAATGACGGGCTTCGTTGCCCAGGAAATGGTGCCCAGTGGTAACACTTTTCAGGTCAAAAACATTGTGGATGCTGGCCCTTGGGCGGCTCCTCGATTGCCAAAAGACTGGGGAGTGCGGGTCAACCGCTTTTGGATCGACTACACCCCTGATGGCACGATCGACCAGTTCTATTCGGATTTATCAGTGGTTGATGCGGCTGGGCAAGAGTTAGAGCATAAGGTCATTCACGTCAACGAGCCGATGCGCTATCGGGGAGTGACGTTCTATCAAGCTGACTGGTCAATTGCAGCCGTGAAGGTAAAGGTTAACAACAGCCCTGTCTTCCGGTTGCCGATGGGACAACTAAAGGCCGAGGGAGGCGGGCGCATTTGGGGCACTTGGATTCCTACCAAGCCGGATCTAAGTGCGGGTGTGTCTTTGGTGGCTAAGGATTTGCAAGGGACAATGCTGGTCTATGACAGTGATGGTAATTTGGTCTCGACGGTGCGGGCTGGCATGTCCACGGAAGTGAATGGGGTTACCCTGGCAATCGTGGAACTGATTGGCAGTACGGGTTTGCAGATTAAAGCTGACCCTGGAGTTCCAATTGTGTATGCTGGCTTTGCCTTGCTCATGGTGAGTGTGTTGATGAGCTACGTCTCCCATGCTCAGGTTTGGGCGCTGCAAGTCGGCAATCGGCTTTACATTGGCGGTAAAACCAACCGAGCGATCGTCACCTTTGAGCAAGAAATGTTAGCGATGTTAGCTGCTCTGAGGGTGCAAGATTTATCTCCCTCTGTGGCTCCGGTCAAGCTCTCGTGAATAGCAACAACGCTTGATCAAATGGCCAGTGCCAGTTGCAACTTCCGTTCTGGCCGCGCATGGGCAGGCAAGGGGACAGGGTTTGGTTGACGGGCAGGGCAATAGCGCAAATAGGCGCAGCGATCGCAGTGGTCTCCTGCCTTGGGCTGCCAAGGGCCTGCATCTCGTAGCTCTAGGGCTAAATTTTCTAACACGGTTTGCACACGCTGACGGTGTTCAGCAGTGACATCAAAACAGACCTGTTCCCCCGATCGCAAGTAGATTAGGCTCAAGCGTTTGAGGGAACGTTGATATCGCTGCTCTAGGGCGATGCAATACAACCCTAGTTGCAAATCGACTTCAGCCGGATCTAGCTGTTTAATCTCCCGCCCAGATTTATAGTCGATCAGTTCCAAGCCCTCATCCAGCACATCGATGCGATCGTAACGACCAGAGACTACAAATTCAATGTTGTGGATCAAGAAACTAGCCTGAATCCTACCTTCTACGGCTACGGGTCTGCTGAGGGATGGCCGGGTAGCAATAAAGCGGTCATAATAGCTGTCTAGCATTGCAGCTCCCTCTGCCAACTGGCTAGGGGTGAGTCCTTGGTTATGCTGTTGCCAACAATAGTGGATCCAAGCGCGACTGGGGCGTGAATCTTGATAGTGCCATTGCCCATGCACATGGGCGAGTGCCTGGTGCAGGGCTGTGCCTAGGGCGGCTGAACCAAACATTGCTGCACTGTCTAGATTGCACTCATAGCGAAAGTAAAACGCCTGTGGACAGAGATTATAGAGTTGAAGCTTTGTGGCAGATAGGTGATAAGGCATAGGCGCACCTTGTCAACAACAGACAATCCCACGGCTGCAACACTGCAAACCGCAAACCAATGTGAGCTAATTATGCACCATTTCGCCTTAAATTTCACAATCTACCACTACCCGTAGTGGCTTTTTATTGACATCCTGGCAGGATCCACTAACTGTAGAGACATTAGCGAGGGTGCGATCGTTGTTGTTCCCAGCGAAACAGCGCCACCATCAGGGCCACAACGCCAACTTGCAGAGCAAAGTTAGGCAATGCAGAACTAACATCCCGTCCTGCTGCTAGTTGTGCCAAAAACACCAGCGCCCCAACGCAGCCAGATAGCCCAAAGGCCAGATAGAAAAACCGCCGGATACCCTTGTAGGGAGCTGCTAGCTCAGCCTTGAGACGGGCATATTCTGGGGATTTAGGATCTAAACGAGAGGGCATGGGGCAAAGATACGCATCAAGGGATTACGATCGGCAAAGCTCTTGACTATAATACTGGGATGAAGGTGAAAAACCAACCATGCCGATGTAGCTCAGTGGTAGAGCATTCGATTCGTAATCGAACGGTCGTGAGTTCAAATCTCATCATCGGCTTAGAATGCCGTAGCGCTGGTACTAATGTCTGTCGCTGCAAATGTCTGTCGCTGCAAAGGCGGGAGGAGCAATAAGTTCTTCTACGGGCCGGGCCTCTAGGTTTTGACGGAGGAAGGAGCTGTTGGCGGTGTTTTCTAGCAACCGTCGAATCAGGTAGGCCATGCCAGGAATCAGCTCCCCAAAGGGGCAGTAGACTCGCACGCGATAGCCCTGGTGCACTAGTGCCTGGGCAAGTTTGTCTGCCATGCCGTAGAGGACTTGCAGTTCAAGACAGCGGTTGGGGATCTGAAGGTCACGGGCGATCGCGATCGCATGGGCCTGGGAACGGACGTTATGGCTGGCGATCGCAGCGTAAAGCACAGTGTGGTTTTCTAGCAACAGGCGTGTCAAGCGCTCAAAGTTGGCATCCGTCGAGACTTTTTGCGAAAACACAGGCGATTGCCAGTCTTTTTGGGCAGCATGGATGGTTTCCTGATCCCAGTAAGCCCCCTTGACCAGCCGGACAGTGATGGGGGTGCCCCGCTGCTTTGCCCAGGCAATTAACCCTTGCAAATCTCGCTCGCTATCACGCAGGTAGGCTTGCAGGGTGACTCCAACATCGCGCCGATGGCGAAACTCCTCCTCTTGCAAAATATCCTTCAGGATGGCTAGAGTCAGATCTTTGTAGGCGTACTGCTCCATATCGAAATGAATGGCAACCCCCAGCTCTTGAGCACGGCGCAATAGTGTGTAAACACGCTCGCTGACCTTAGCACGGCTACCCTCCACATCTAACGGATCAAACTGAGAATAGAAGGCTGTCAGCTTGACAGAAACCTGCACCCGTGGCAAATCCTCGCCCTCAGCGCGATCGATGACATCGTTGACTGGCCAAGACTGAGAGACTTGGGCAAGGTGAGCCATAATCTCTAGATACCGATCCAGGTAGGATTGGGCCTCAGCCTCTGTGATGACAGCCTCTCCTAGTAAATCGAGGGTGAACGTCAGGTTTTCTTTGCGCAGGCGCTCGATCGTCTTCACGACTTGCGGCAACGTCTCCCCGGCAATGTATTTATGGGCTAGGGCTTCTACAGCCGCCGAAACAGTCGTCGCTGCTACCTGACCCGGCATTGAATCTGGGCTAGCAAAATTGAGCATTCCCTTGAGGGCACTTGGCAGCTCAACTGAAGCATCCCCCAAATATTCTTGCAGGTGGCGAGCAATTTCTGCCTTGCTCTGAAGGGCAGGGAGGCAGTCGATAAACCGAAAGAGTTGCACCCGTAGGCCAGGACTAGCCATTGCCCAAGCTAGTAACTTGTCATCCCACCGCATTTGGTCACGCACCTGAGCAAAGAACGATCGGCTTTCTCGGGTAGCAGCCAACAACTGGCGAGCGATCGCCTGCGTCTGCTCTTCATAGCGAGTTGAGGTTTGGTTTAGGGGTGAAGACATCTGGGCAACCATAGTATCGGTGTCGTTACAAAGCAATATCTTTACTAGACAACTGTAGCGCTATCGCAGTAATGAATGGCTACTAAATAGTTCCGGCGATCGCAACCTTCAGGTCTTAGCAGGGTAAGGTGACGGTGAATGTAGTCCCAACGTTTAGCTCGCTGTTAAAGGTAATAGTTCCACCGTGAGCATCCACACATTGTTTCACGATCGACAAGCCTAGCCCTGTTCCCGAAATATGACTGACGTTGCCTCCACGATGAAATGCTTCAAACAGGCGGGCAAGATCCTCTGGGGGAATGCCAATACCTTGGTCTTGGATGGAAAACACCACCTGTTGGGGCCGACGCTGCACCCGAAACCAAATGTCGCTATGGGCAGGGGAATACTTTATGGCATTGGAGAGCAGGTTGGTCAGAATATGGCGCAGGAGTTTAGGGTCTAGATGAACCATAGACGTATCATCCCAGCCCTGAGTCTCTAGGCGGATGTTGTGGTGCCTGGTATCTTGGTTGGTCAACTCAGCTACTAGATCAGCACAAAAGTCTACCAGTGCCAGGGGAGTCACTTGACATTGCAGCATCTCGGCTTCAGCAGCCCCTAGCAGCAAAATCTCCTCTAGGGATTCATCCATTCGCCGAATGGCAACTCTGGCTTGGTTCACGATCGTTTCCAGCTTGTCTGGTGGCAAGGAATGGTTGGGATCTCCTAGCAGATCAATGGCCACCCGCACTGCGGTCAGTGGGCTGCGAAATTCATGGGAAACGACAGCTAAAAATCGAGATTTCAGTTGATTGAGATGACGTTCTTTGTCTAGGGTGCGTTGGATGGCTAGTTCTGCTTGGTGGCGGCTGAGAGCAATTTCGATCGCTGTGCTCAGATCTCGATTTTCAAATGGCTTGACAATATAGCCAAAGGGATAGGCTGTGCGGGCCTGATCAATGGTGGCTTCGTCAGCATGGGCAGTCAAAAACACTACGGGTAAGTTGTAATCTCTACGAATTTGAGTGGCTGCTTCAATACCGTCGCCTTCTCCCCGCAAGCGAATATCCATCAAGATTAAGTTGGGAGGATTAGTGGCTACAGATTCTAGGGCAAATCTCATTTCGTCTACGATCGCCGTGACTTCATAGCCCAACCGTGTCAATCGTTGTTTAATATCCAAGGCAATGACTGGCTTGTCTTCAACGATTAAAACCTTAGCCCGTGGCATTCTCTATTACTCCCAGTTTGTGTTGTTAAAAGCAAATGGTAAAGCGAGTACCTGTGCTGCGGTCAAGCTCAATCACACCTGCAAGCTCTTGTGTCAATGCACACACCAATTGCAACCCTAGAGATTCCGTATTGCGAATATCAACCGTTTCAGGGATGCCAACCCCATTGTCTCCTACTACTAATCTATACTGCAACGTTCTAGGTGAATCGTCAGGAGTATTAGACAAATATTCATCAACTACTGAGTCAGAACTCTCAGGGTGTAGTCTCGTAAAGTGCACGGTGATAGTGCCAGTTCGACCCTGGGGAAAAGCATATTTAACAGCATTAGATACTAACTCATTGATAATGAGGCCACAGGTAACCGCAGTATCCACACTGAAATTGACCCTAGCAATGTTGACATCCAATGCTATGTCAGAGGAACCACCCATGTAAGACTGGAACAAGTCATAGACTAGCTCTTGCACATAGTCAGCAAAGTCAATCTGGTCTAGGTTTTCTGAGCGGTAGAGCTTTTCATGCACTAGTGCCATCACCTTAATGCGGCGCTGACTTTCCACAAAGGCTTCAGTAACTTGATCATTTTGCACAATTCCAGCCTGTAGGCTCAACAAACTAGACACCATTTGTAGGTTGTTTTTGACCCGATGGTGTACTTCTTTTAACAACACTTCCTTTTCCCGCAGGGATGCACGGATACTATCTTCTGCTTGTTTACGATCGGTTATATCTCGTCCCACACCTTGCAGTTCTACTAGTTCGCCTCGATCATTAAAGATGGCACGATCAGTCCATTGCTGCCAGCGTATCTCACCGGTGGGTAACACCACTCGATGCTCAGTTGTGACTACAGATTCCCCACTGAGGAGAGCTTGGATAGTCTGGTGCACTTGGTGGTGCTCTTCTTCTGGGATAAGGGACAAAAACGGTTTACGGAGAAAGCCTTCTGGTGTGCCGCCAAAGTAGCGGCAATAGGCCGGGTTGACAAAAGTGAGGGTAGTGTCAGGTAGATAGCGGGTAATGAGTTCGGTCTGGTCTTCCACAATCGCCCGGTAGCGAGCTTCGCTGTCTCGTAGGGCTTGTTCAGCCTGTTGGCGCTCTTGCAACTCCTGTTGGGCTTGCTGGTAGAGATTGGCCTGCTGAATGGCGATCGCCAACTGGTCAGCAATCTGTTGCAGAAAATCTGCCTCGTGGGGTTGCCATTGGCGCAGTTCAGCACAGGCATGGACAATCAGCAGCCCCCAGATGCCAGTGGAGCCATCCTCTTGGGTTTGGGTAATGGGTGCTACAATTTTGGATTGCACTCGCATCTCGCCCATAAAGTCAGCAATGCAGCCACTCCACTCATCCTGAAGAACATTGGCAACGATGCGGGGCTTGCCTTGGAGATAGTAGTTGTAGCACTCCGGAAGAAATTGCTCCTCAGCCCAGCCCATGGCAATGCAACTGGGGTAGCCTGGTTGGACTGTTTCCTTAAGCACTACGTTAGTTCTATTGGGTTGCATCCGAAAGATGAGGACACGATCAGCCTGGAAGGTTTCCTTCACTTCATCCACAGCCGTTTGGAGGATGTCGTCTAAATCTAGGGTTTGGCGAATGCGCTGGGTGATGGTATACAGCAGGTGGTCACGGTCGGCCTGTTGTTGAGCTGCTAGTTCCTGTTGTTTGCGATCGCTGATGTCTTCGATCGCCCGCAAAAAGTGCTGCGGCGAGCCATCAGCAGCTTTGAATAAGGTTTCAGTAATGTTGACCCATAGCAGATCACCTTGCTTAGTGATATAGCGTTTCTCAAACTTGACAATGGTGTCTGTGCCCTGCAATAGGCGATCAATAGCATCTTGTTCTAGGGAGCGATCGTCGTGATAGGTAATCTGGGTAACGCTCATCCCCATCAGTTCCTCATGGCTATAACCTGTGAGTTGGCAAAATGTGCTATTAACCATCAGAAACCGTTTGTCTAGACTGAAGAGAGCCTTACCTACAGGGCTAGAGTCAAACAGTAGGCGAAATTTTTCTTCGCTGTGGCGTAGTGCTGCCTCAACCTGGCGGCGCTCCTCAATCTCTGCCTGCAACTCTAGGGTCAACTGGTGTAATTGTGCTGTGCGCTCTTGAATGCGCTGGTCAAGCTGCTCATTAAGCTGTTGCAAGGCCAGTTGCGCCCGTTTGCGAGGAGTTATGTCAAGGGTGACCCCCACCATGCGAATGGGCAGGTTCTCTTCGTCGTAGACACCCCGGCCTCGTCCCACTAGCCAATGCACGCTACCGTCGGGATGCACCACTCGATATTCAGTGTCAAAGTCTCGATGGTTTGCTAGAGCTTCGGTAATTAGTTGCTCAACTTCTGCCCGGTCAGCGGGATGGATGCGATCGCGCCAGACCTCGTAGCTCGGCTTAACTTCCCCCACTTCATAGCCCAACATCCGAAAATGATGGTTATTCCACAGCACTTGCCCTGTGGCCATGTTCCAATCCCAACTGCCCGTGTTGCTAAACTCCAGCGCTAGCCGTCGGCTCTCTTCACTTTTGCGCAGTGCCTCCACCAGTTCTGCTCGCCCTAGGGCAATGCCTACTTGATTGGCAAGTTGCACCATTAACTCAACTTCTGAGACTAGCCACTGCCGAGGCTGACACTGGTGGGCAATTAACAACCCCCACAGCCGGGGGTAATTGTTAGGGGATGATCTATCTGCGTCTGGAGAATGCCCAATTAGGATAGGGACTACCAGGTTAGCCCGCACGGCAAACTGTTTGAGCATCTCCGCATGGCAGGGCTGAATGTCACTATGGTCAATGTCATCAATGGTACGAACTCGACCTTGGCGATAGCGATCGACGTACTGCGCCGTAAAGCAGCTATCCATAATGTCGAGTCCGACCATGGGTGGAATGTTGGGTACTACAGCCTCAGCGACTACATGCCCAACACCATGGGGCGGAATTTGATACATGACCACACGGTCTGCCTGGAGAAACTGCTGAATTTCCGTGACAGTAGTGTTTAAAATTTCATCCAAGCGTAGGGATTCCCGAACCTTGAGGGTAATGTCAGCAAAAATACGCGCTTGCTGATCGGTACGCGCTGGTGTTGACGGTACTTGGGCTAGGGTTGCCTGCTGATACTGCTGGAGTAGTTGCTCTAACTCAACAACTCTAGCTTGCAGTGCAGCCAAACGATGATCACTTTGCATAGCCTTATGGGGACGCATGGCAATAGAGTATCCACAGGGAACGGCAAGGAACAAAAAGCTGAAATTAGCTATATCTATCCCACAGGCCACTAGGAAGCTACAAAAATTAACCGTGGCTTCCAGTGGTCAATTGCACAAATTTCAGTAGCTACAGGTTCTCTAGATATTAGCTATTTGCTAACTCTATAGCTATAGTTCGATATTATCCCTTGCCTCAGGGTACCCCAGAGTGGTTCACTGAATCTTTAACTTGCCCGCTGCATTGACTTGGGTGTAATAGCTGTACCTGTCAAGGAGTTAAGTCCCAACATCGGCGACCAGCAACATTTCTTATAATGGAAGGGTCGAGCACAACCCTGACACCTTGGGAGGGTATCTATGGCTGCAACCCTAAATCCTAGACTGATGGATGCTGTGGAAAAGTTGGACTATCGGGTGACGATCGCTGATGTGGCCAGTGCAGTAGGGTTACGGGTTGACCAAGCCGAGAAGGAATTGCAGGTTCTGGCTGCGGAAACAGGCGGCATCTTTCAGGTAGCGGAAACAGGGGATTTGGTTTACGTCTTCCCCAAAAACTTCCAAGCCATGTTGCGTGCTAAATATCTCAGGCTGCGGCTGATGGCAGCGGGTAAGCAGGCTTGGCGGGTAGTATTTTACCTGATTCGCCTGTCGGTGGGAATAGTATTGATACTGCTAATTGTGGCGATTGTAATTGCGATCGTGGCAGCCATGATTGCGATCATGACCTCCTCGAAGGATGGCAACGATCGGGGTGGCTCTGGCCGGGGTGACAGTGGCCGTGGCTTGGGGATGCCATCTATTGATTTCTTCTACATACCTAATTTTGGCCGCTGGTTCTTGCCAGATTATGATTCCTACGACAGTGACCGCTATAACCGCCGTGATTACAGCCCTACTCGCTACCAGGGGCGCGATCGTACAACATACCAGTCTCAGCAATCTGGCTCTGACCTCAACTTTTTTGAAGTGTTCTTTTCTTTCTTGTTTGGGGATGGCATTCCCAACGTGAACTTGGAAGAGCGCCGCTGGGCTGCGATCGCCGCTACCATCCGCAATAACGGTGGGGCTGTGACGGCAGAGATGATTGCTCCTTACTTGGATGATTTGGGCAATCAGGACGATCGACAAGAAGAAGCTTATATGTTGCCAGTGATGGTGCGGTTTGACGGTAGGCCAGAGGTCACTGCCGATGGCGATATTATCTACGTCTTTCCCCAGATGCAGGCAACAGCCTCTAGCAAGCCCCAGCCTGTTGCTGCTTACCTGAAGGAAGACCTATGGCAATTTAGCCGTGCCTCGTCAGGGCAGTTGTGGATGGCGGGTGGATTTGGCGTGGCATTGTTTGTCTTATCGCTAGTGCTCTTTGGGTTGCTGCAAGATCCGGCTGTTAGTCTTCCGGCGATCGTGAATATGTTGCCTTGGGCAGGGCTGGGGTATAGCGTTCTGTACTTGGCGATTCCTGCAATTCGCTATGGCTGGCTCCAGTGGCGTAATAGCTTGATTGCAGAGCGCAACCGCAAGCGTCAGAACCGGGCTATGGTCGTGAACCGGCCTACTAACAGGCTGAAGCGCAAGCTTGAAGCCGCGAAACGACTGGCCAGTGGGGTTGTAGTCACTCCAGACAAGCTAGTTTATACCACTGAAGAAGATTTGTTAGATCAGGACTTGTCAAGGTTGGATCCCGCACCGTAGTTGCTATAACCCTTGCAGGGAAGGTGAGAATGTGGTAGTCGATGCTGAAGCTTGGAATGAGGACACATACCAATTCCCCAAACTATTGCTACAGATGGCTGGTAGTCAGGACTTAAGTCCTTGGTACGAACTAATGGGTTGTGTAGCTGGCTTTGGAGAAGAGATGGGTTGTGTAGCT
>JANWZG010000022.1 GCA_025054735.1 Cyanobacteriota bacterium
AGCTTGTTGGTAACGCCAAGCGTGCTGGTCAACGCTACTGAGAGTTATAGTCATTCCAGGCTAGAAAGGGGCATCGAAATCCCCTCTCCCAAAGCGTGGGAGAGGGGTTGGGGTGAGGCCACCTGTTACAACCTAAATTGAAGCGACTACAAATCCTCACTACCTCACTAGGAGCTTTACGCACTTGCTACAACTTCTATTAGGCATCGTCCAGAGCGGCGATACCAGGCAACTCTTTGCCTTCTAGCAACTCTAAGCTAGCGCCCCCACCCGTTGAGATGTGACTCATTTGATCGGCGACACCAACCTTCTCTACAGCAGCAACAGAGTCACCACCCCCAATGATGGTGCTAGCACCAGTTTTCGTCAAATCTGCCAGGGTACGGGCAATTGCCTCCGTCCCTACAGCAAATTTGTCAAACTCAAACACACCCATGGGGCCATTCCAAATTATTGTCTTACAATCGGCAAGGGCATCTTGGAAAACCTTGACAGAATCTGGCCCAATGTCTAAGCCCATCCAACCATCGGGAATATTTTCAACACTGACTGTTTGGGCATTGGCATCCGCAGCAAAGTTATCTGCTACCACCACATCTGTAGGAAGTAAAAGTGTGACACCCTTCTCTGCAGCTTTGGCTTCCAGAGCTTTGGCTAAATCTAACTTGTCATCCTCTACTAGAGATTTACCGACGTTTAATCCCCGTGCTTTGTAGAAGGTGAAAATCATGCCACCGCCAATTAGGAGCTTGTCAACCTTTTCCAATAGGGTTTCAATGACACCGATTTTACTGGATACTTTGGATCCACCTACGATCGCCGCTAGAGGACGCTGAGGATTTTCGATCGCATTCTGAAGGTACCGCAACTCTTTTTCAATCAAAAAGCCAGCAACAGACGGCTTCAAATAATGAGTAACCCCCTCTGTAGAGGCATGGGCACGATGTGCAGTTCCAAATGCATCATTTACATACAAATCAGCAACAGAAGCTAGTTGCTTGGCAAATTCTGGATCATTCTCTTCCTCTTGGGCATAGAACCGCACATTTTCCAGCAATAACACCTGACCATCAGTCATAGCTGCTACGGCAGTTGCTACTTCCTCACCAATACAGTCATTGGTCTTAGTAACAGGTTGCCCTAACAGTTCTGACAGGCGGGTGGCCACTGGAGTCAAGCGCATACTATCGTTAACCTTGCCTTTAGGACGACCAAAGTGGCTACACAAAATTACCTTTGCGCCTTTGCTCGTTAAATCTTGAATGGTTGGCAAGGCCGCACGGATCCGGGTATCATCAGTAATCTCACCTTGCTCGTTTAGAGGTACGTTAAAGTCAACTCGCACAAGCACTCGCTTGCCGGATAAATCTGCGGCTGACAAATCTGCTAAAGTCTTTTTGGGCATACTATTTCTCTCCTTTGACCATAAGAGATCTTACCTGAGACTGGGATCAACCTATGTTCAAAACTCTCTTGTTTCCGATCGACCATAGTCGTGAGTCCATGCAAGCTGCCGAAAGCGTTGCCCAGTTGGTCAAGACCTTTGGCAGTCGGCTAGTGTTGCTGTCTGTTGTTGAGGATGCAGCAGATGGTACAGCATCATCTACCGATGGCATGGCTTCCCCAGAGGCAGTGGCCGCCCTCTTAACCAATGTTCAAAACCTATTTGCAGAACAAGGGATTACGGCTGAAGCGATCGAGCGCCAAGGCAAGCCAGCCTTTACAATTTGTGATGTTGCTGACGAGACGGAAGCAGACCTGATTGTCATGGGATTTCGCGGCATGGGGCTTACTGAAGAAGGCATGGCAGATAGTGTAACCATGCGAGTTATCAACCTTTCCCCCTGCCCAGTGTTAGTTATTCCTTAAGCTAGCCGTGACGATCGCGCCATAGTCAAAAGCTTTTCTGCAATCTGTGTCTCAACTGGCATCACAGACAGCCGATTACCTTGACGCACAACCCAAAGTTCATCGGGTTTAAACATCGTTTTTAGCGTCTCTAGCGTTAGTATAGTTGGAAACTCCTCAACAAATTCAACCCTTACAGTTTGCCAGCGAGGACTATCCGTGGACGACTTCTCGTCGTAGTACTTGCTAGCCGGATCAAACTGGGTTGGGTCAGTTACATTAGTTTCTGACACTCGCATTAATCCGACAATTCCGGGTGGTGCTGCATTGGAATGGTAGAAAAAAGCCATGTCGTTAATCTGCATTTGGCGCAGGAAATTACGAGCTTGGTAGTTACGTACACCATCCCAGATGGTGCAGCCCTCTCGACTTAGGTCAGTAATGCTATAGACCGTTGGTTCAGATTTCATCAGCCAATAGTTCATGGCAAAGCCTCTTGAGCATATGGGTTTATAACGTTAATGCCTAAGCAGTCTTAATTCTCTTAGCATCAGTTTCCAAGTGTGGAATCACCGCGTAGATAATGGTCAGAATCCTATGCAAGGTTCGATACCAGTTACCTGAAGAGGTACCTTTGACTGTCACATCCTGGTTGTAAGATTTCCGAAGATATCTTTATAGTTGACAAAGACATCGCCTGCCTCGTGATGCCATGATTAAAAGTTACTCTAACCGATTTCAATCGCTAGCTAGGTTGTTTCGTGTACAACGAGACCCCATCGTAACGTCATTAGGCAATCCAGATGCAGTCAATAGTTCTCAGCACGAGTCAGCGACTGTAGCTTCCCCTGATGTAAATGGGTATTCTGCCCTAGAGGAGTCGACGGCTATGACGTTACCAGTGAGCACACTAAGTGCAACTAACTCCGAGTTGCAAGATAACACTACAGGCGACCAAATTAACCCAGATATTGGTAGCTCAGAGACTAGCAACTTGGATCCTAGTAGCTTGGATGCTAGCCAGTCGGATAGTGTGACCAGCGAACTAATGGAGCTAGGAGATCACCCTACAGCCACACTTGACTATGACAACCTGCTAGGTGAAGGGGATGGTAGCTCTAGCGAAACTCTGACAGAGGATAGTCATGATCTGAACCAATGTGCTGTTGATGCATCCTGTGCAGCGTTGGATGTCTCTGCTAGCGATGGATCCCTTGATGACTCAGACGATGGCCTGGAGTCTGGGGACGGCCTGGAATCTGAGGATGAACCTGGTGGAGCACTGCAACTTCTCAGCCTGGATGTAACAGACATTGGCGAGGTTCAGCCTGCTTGGCGGTGGTCTATGGTGTGGATGGGGGTGCTCTTGGTGTTTGCAAATGTGGGGGCAGCCGCCTTCCTTTGGATCCGTCATTTGCCTGAGCCAACTGACTGTAAGCAGTTGTCAGGATTTGTGACCGATCGCGATCGGCTGGTCTGTGCTAACAAACTTGCTCAGTCGGGGCGGTTGCGAGATTTGTTACTGGCTTTGGATGTGGTTCAACCCTGGACGACAGATCATCCTCTCTATCCAGAAGCATTGCGATTAAAGGGGCAATGGTCGCAGATGATTATGAATCGTGCGCGTAACTACCTATACCGCAATGATTTGCGAAAAGCTGTCATGATTGCCCGTCAAGTGCCACCAACTAGCCCTATTTATCAAGAAGCACAAGCTACGATCGCCGTATGGCAACGAGATTGGGACAAAGGTTATGATTTACATCGCCAAGCTGTGGCTGCCATCAAAGCACGACAGTGGGCACAGGCTGACCTAATTGCACGTCGCTATGTTGAGGTTGATAACGACTATTGGCGCTCTCGACTGAGTGTGACCTTGCAGCAAATCTCATTGGATGAAGTTGACTGGAATCGATTGCGGTTAGCGCGGCAACTCGCTAGCAGTGGTGATCCCCGGCGACTAGTGAATGCTATTACAGCCGCACAACAGATTTCTCCGCAGGGTCATTTTGGGGCTGATGCCAGGGCTGACATCGATCAGTGGAGTCAAAAATTGTTAGCTGTTGCTATCAAGGAGGTTCAACGGGGCAAGTTTGCAGAAGCAGCTACGATCGCTGATGCCATCCCAGATGACAGTGTGGTTGGTAGAGATGCTCGACGGCTCTTGCAGGTGGCTCGCTCCTTAGCAAGTCTCAATTCGGTACGAGTAAAGGTTGCTGATCTGCCCACTAGGCTCTGGGAATATAGTGTCACCCTGCAACTCGCTAGCCAAGTGCAGTCAGACCAAACCCTCTACCAAGTGATTCGGGATCGACTACCCGCCTTAGAACACCAATTTGAGGATATGCTGACATTGCAGTCAGCTATTCTAACTAGCACTATTAGGCACCCCATTGCATTGCGGTTGGCTGTTGACAAGGCTAAGCAAATTGAAAAAGATAGACCCCTGAGGCCAAAAGCCCAGGCAAAAGCAGCGGAATGGAACAGTGAAATCTTGCGAATTCAAGCACGCCCCTACTTAGAAGCAGCTCGTCGTCTAGCGGCTGAGGGTACCCTAGATGCGATTAAGGCTGCGATCGCTAAAGCCGACAAAATCCCCACAAATCATCCCCTCTATGGAGAAGCACAGGCTGCCATCCGTCAGTACCGGACGAAGTTGGAAATACTAAGGGACAACGGGATTCTAGAGCAAGTTAAAGCTCTGGCTCTGAGCAAAAAGTTCACCGAAGCTCTGGTACGGTTGGATGACATCCAACCCGATCGCCCCCTCTACCAGGATGCAGAAGTGCTGCGACAAGACATTTTGACCCAACTACAGATCAGTGAAGATCAGCCAATTCTTGACCAAGCGAATACCCTAGCAAAGGCTCAGAACTACACTGAAGCCATCAACCTTGCTGATCAAATTAGTCCAGATCGTGCCCTTTATTCCGAAGCCCAGGCATTGATTAGTCGTTGGTTGATAGAGCGGGATAGCGCTATTTCTGAAAGCGATCCCCAAACCTATTACTAGATACTCTAGAGTGCTCTAGAAGATAGTTGGCCACTAGGTACTCAGCAGATTGTGCCCTAGAACCCTAAATCAGCCTTGGCGGTTTCAGCCGCCTGTAGAATGACATCCGTAGGTAAGTCTTCCCAATTCATGTCACCAATCTCACGGTAGAAGGTTGCATCATAGGGTCGAGTGCGAACCACAACGGGCATAGGCACCGCATGACCCAGAACTAGGGCTTGCTGCTTAGAGTCTAGCTTGGCCAACACTGACCGCAACGCCTGCCCTCCAGACACCCCAGTGAAGATAGCATCAATATCCTTTTCATCGTTCAACAGGGCCGTGATGCGCGTGCCAATTTGGGACATCACCTCGTTGTCAATCCCTGAGGGGCGCTGATCCACAATCAGCAATGTGACGAAATATTTGCGCATTTCTCGGGCGATCGTCCCAAAAATGGTTTGGTGGGCTGTCCGGGGATCAAGGAACCGATGCGCTTCTTCGATGGTGATCATCAACTGCCGAGGACGATCGGCCACATTCTTAGTCTGAAGAAACCGCTCTGCCTTGCGCACATAGGCTTGATGGATGCGGCGAGCAATCACATTAGTAGCCAACATGTAAGACAATAGATTAGACTGTGACCCAAACTCAATGACCACACTGATCCCCGCATCCAAGGCTTCGAGAATTTGTCCAACATAATTTCTGGAGCAACTTTGGCGGATGTATTTCAAGTCAGCCAAGCGATTGAGCTTGCGTTGCAGGGCCATGATAGACGACTTGCTACCCATTTTCATCTCGCAGAATTCCTGAATTTCCTCGTTGGTCATACTGAGTAGGCGAGTAATCCAGGCTTTGCCAAATTCATTGCGCAGGATAATGGCGTTTTCTAAACTAGCCTCAGACAAATTTAGCTCTTGGCTAATGAGGGACAGATCCTCTACATCGATTTGGTCAAAGCTGATGTAAAGCTCTTGGGCATTGCGTACACCGCGCCGCTTGGTAGAGTCTGGATCTAATGTGTAAATCTGCACTTGGCTGGGAAACAATTGCTTCAAGCCTTTGACCGTGCTGAATTGTTTACCTTCTTGGGCAGCTTCCCAGCCATATTCGGAATGCATGTCAAAAATCAAGTTGACGGCAGCCTGCTTGCGAATGATACCCGACAGCAGCAACCGAGTCAGAAATGACTTGCCCGTGCCAGACTTACCAAACACACCATTACTGCGCTCTACAAGCCGATCGAGATTCAAGCAAACTGGGACATCCATATCGATCGGCTGCCCAATGGCGAAGTTGCGGCGTTGGGGATCATCTTCCCAACCAAAGACCATCCGAAAATCTCGAATGCTAGCATCGTACACTTGGCTGAAATGACTGGGAATGGTTTTAACTGGCAGCAAATCGATGGCTTCGCTACTCTGGGCTTCATAGCTAGCCAAGTTAGATGCAGGCGTTGTAGAATCCGATACCTGATCTTGGCCATCTTGTCGTGCCTCTATCATCAACATGGGTGTCAGGGCGATGGTGCCATAGGTGCCTGTTCCAGCTAGCACCTCTTGCAAAAACAGGTTGGTCGGTTCCGGTGGGTTGGCTAGGATTCGGGGACTAGCAGTGCCCAGAGCCACGTCGGTCACCATGCAAAAGAAGCGCGATCGTCGTCCCTGCACTACTAAAAACTTCCCTACCCGCATTTCTTCCACCGAAACATGGGCATGAAGGCGCACATCTAGCCCTTGGCTGAGGCTTCCTTGAATCACGGATCCTAACGGTTGCTCTGGAGTCATGCTACGGGCAACATCCTATAGCTTGTTGGCGGAAACCTAGTACTCAACTTTAGATTCCATGTACTAGCCTAATACAAATGGGGAAGAATGATACGATCGTTCTGCCTTCTTCTCTCAACTTTGACCATTTTCAAGATGCAGGGGAGGTTATAGTTGTAGAGACCTTTACCCACTGATTACTATCACCACTAGCTACGACTACCCGACCGTCAATTTGCACTCTCCCTATGACAGCCGTATACCTTCAGCAACTAGAACAAATTCTCGAACGTACCCCCATCTCAACTATCCCATCCCCATTACAGCGCCTTGGCCAGCTATTTCCCCTAGGGCACCGTCTTTACCCCCTAGTGAAGCCATATGCTGACAGAGGCGGACTCCTCAGCGTGCCTTGGGGCAATTATCAGTTGCTGTTACCTAGCCGTTGGTTGCTGCCTATTTCCACCTGGTATGTGTTTGAAGGTCGTCGTCATATTCCAGAGTTTGACCTGATTCGCCAAGTACTGACAACCTTGCCAGCGGGTACGATCGTAGAAGTCGGAGCCAATATTGGCTATTACCTCCTAGAATTGCGCCATTACACTGATGCCCCGATTATTGCCTACGAACCAATTCCCCTGGTGTTTGGCCTGCTGAAGAAGAATATTGTTGCGAATCAGCTTGCAAACATTGACCTGCGTAACCGAGCTTGTGGTCATACTAGTGGCTCTATTCTCATGAACATGGGGATCAACAGTATGCCCGTGGGCACCTCTGAGCAGATTGATACTAGGGACGAGTCACGTGGTGATATTGCCACTTTGGACGATATGGCTGCTGCTCTGTGTGAATGGTCACAAATATCAGTGCCCGTTGTCACTCTAGATGAAGACCTTCAGGACATTGAGACGATTACTCTCCTGAAGATTGATTGCGAGGGCTTTGAATACAACGTGCTGCTAGGGGCACAGCACCTGCTTGCAACCCATCGTCCTACCCTCTTTATTGAGTTACACCCCTACGCAATGGCAGATTTGGGGCACTCTATTAGTGATATAGTTGCGTTGCTAGAGCCTCACTACACCCTGGAACTATGGGACTTTCAGGAAGAGTCCAGGAACCCGATCGCACGGGTTTGGCAGCGCTATTTTCCCAATCGCGGGGTGCAGATTGCCTCTAAGGAGGAAGCTCTTGCCCAAATTGCCCAGCATCGGCTGCCTACGTTTCACCTATTGGCCCGTCCAAGATAATGGCCATGACACCCAACGCTACCTGCATCTGTTGTGGATCCACCAGGTTTGCCCTGTTGATTCAAGGCCATAACCACAACGGTTCCTTGCCTGGAAAGTCCGTAGAATTCCGTGTGTGGCGCTGCCAGACCTGTGGATTGGGGATGACGGATCCGCAACTAACTCTGCACCAGTCTACAACCCAACCCTCCTCAGCGGATGCTCCAAGTTTACCCGCCTGTTATGAAGATGACATTTCTCACGTAGCAAGTTCTACGTACCGTTGTCTTCGTCTTAAGCCTTACCTCTACCCTACATCTCGCGTATTGGAGCTAGGTTGTTCTACAGGCAAGCTAGTGGAACTAGTGGCTCAGTGCGGAGTTGCTGAATCTGTAGGGGTCGAAATTTCCCTGCCGGAAGCTCGCTATGGTCAACAGTGTCATCGCAACATTAAAACCACCTATCTTCAAGATTGTCATTTTCCAGACCAGTATTTTGATATCATTCAAGCGCATCATGTCTTGGAACATATTCCTGATTTAATCGAGGTTGTGCAGGATGTTGCCAGAATCTTAAAGAGAGGTGGCATTTTTTACGTTACGGTTCCTCGGTATACTTCCTGGTTTGCGCGATCGCCAGAGTGGATGGGCTGGTTTCCTCAAGAGCATCGTTGGCATTTTACTGAACACAGCTTGACTCGATTGCTGAGCCAGCACGGATTTAAGCGCATCAGTTACTGTTGCCCTCTCACCAATAACTTCCTGACTCGTCGAGATGCCTTATATCTGCTCAAGCGTGGGCTAAAAGCTGCCATTAGTGGCCTAAACTTAGGAGATACCGTAGAAGCAATGTTCGTAAAGTCCTAGGGATGTCAATTCCTCTTCATGATGATCAGTAACGTCCCCATCTCTGTGCTCAGCTTAAATATTTACATGATGGGGCATATCACCTTTCAGAATATCCTGGAGCGAGTCTTTGCTGATAACTTCCCCACGATCGAATTTCATTCCCTGCATCTGACCAACTACTTTCGACAGGATTTATGGGCACGGCTTATCCATTGGGCCCTGCGCCAGCGACTTCCTGGTGTGCCTGCACATCGAGATGATGACTACTTTCGGTTACGGAACGAAGTTGGCAACTCCCTGTTTGCCCGTCGTTGCCTAGAGCACTATATCCGCCAATATCGACCTCAGGTAGTGCATATCCACACCCAAGGAATTGCCCTGTTGATGGCTCCACTGTTACGCAAGATTCCAGGGGTAGTGTCTATCGACTACACCACGGCGTTACTGGCACGGGAACATCCAGCCCCAGCCCAGCGTACCTATCGACCAATCGTAGCCTTAGAGCGGAAGTGCTTTCAAGCAGCAGCCCACATTGTCAGTTGCTCAGCCCGCGCTAGACAATCGGTGATTCATGACTATGGAATGCCAGCAGCAAAGGTCACCCACATTGACTATCCCTTGCTGCTAGAGCAATTTATCTCTATGCCGCGGCCCAAAGTGGAACCTAGCGATCGGGTACGGTTGTTATTTATTGGCAATGATGTCGCCCGCAAAGGTGGGCTTGACTTGTTAGCGGTATTCCTAGAAGCCTTTGCAGACACCTGTACCCTAGATCTGGTCACCAATGACCCTATTCACACCCCTGAACATCCCCACCTACGGCTACACCAGGGATTGCGCCCCCTATCCTCCGATTTGTTAACCCTCTATCGCCAAGCGGACATTTATGTCATGCCCACCCGTGAAGATGTCTACGGCATTGTCTTTCAAGAGGCCATGGCAGCGGGGTTACCTTGCATTGGCTCCACATCGATGGCTGTGCCAGAGTTAGTGCAAGATGGTGTGACTGGTTTTGTCGTGCCACCTGGCGATCGCCCAGCTCTAGCTACTGCCCTGCAAACCCTAGTGACTAACCCAGGGTTACGGTTAAAGCTGGGTCTCTGTGGTCGAGAGCAGGCCATAGCCCGGTTTAATCCTTTAGTCAACTGCGATCGGCTAGCACAAATTTTTACCCGTCTCGCCATACCATCCCTTACCCAGTAAAGCCTAGCGCTGACCTGTCAGCAATTCACCAGATTCCCATATCCATGACAGATTATCTAGTAGATATGTGATACTGTAATAGACGCTGCAAATTTGCACCAGTTTAGGGTCGCTAGCTCAGCGGTAGAGCACTCGGCTTTTAACCGATTGGTCCTGGGTTCGAATCCCAGGCGACCCATGTTTGCCCTAGTCACTATCTAGTCACTAGCTAAAGTCCGGAGCAACGTGTTAGCTATCAAGTTTGCAATCAGGACTATGATCCTCAAAATCTGGAGATGACGACTGAAGTCGTTACTACAAACCTATGGGTTCTGTAGTATACAGGCAGCCTGTCCTATTCGTTGGGGATCTCAATTGCATGAAAACTTTAGACCCTTTTGCAATCAGGACTATAGGCCTCAAAATCTAGAGATGACGACTGAAGTCGTTATTACAAACCTATGGATTCCAATTAACTGGAAACAAACCTGATAGGATGAAGTGAAGCAACGACCTGTACAGTCACTCAATTAAGCACGCTGACCACAATGTAGCAGATGGTAAAACAATACATAACGTTGGCAGCTTGGCTCATTGGGCTGTTGGTGGGGGGAGGGCACAGCACGATCGCCCTAGCGCGGACTCTCTACACCAGTGGTATGCGCCAAGGTATTAGTTGGCAGTCTTATCTGCTGAGTCGGCGGCAGGTCAGCCAAAATTCCCTAGGGGGTGTGAAAAGTCAAGTTTATGTGGTAGAGGTTGAAACTCAAGTCGCTAGTCAGCCCGTTCAACGTAGCCGACATTGGGTGCACTGTTCTACTCGCCAGCCCTTTGTAGCCTTCCCTGGAACAGCGGGTATGAAGGATTGGGTGATTATTCACTATCTCAATCCTGGCGGAGAGTATAGTGGCTATAATACTGATTCCCATCGGCTCTATTGGGCTGTTTGCCACAACATGTTCCGAGCTCACCTAGACACTCTTGGTCGTCGAGCCAGAGATTTGGGCTATCCAGGCAACTTGCCCTCTGATCAACGGGAAGTTCCTCTCTTTGGTGCGCCTTCTTTCCGTTAGTCCTATTATTTCTGTTATGGGAACTGGGTTAGGCCAGACTATTGGGATTTTACCTCGGTGAGGAGGGCTTGTAGTTGGGTGGTCAGGCGATCGGACAGAGTTGTCAGGGCTTGTAGTTGGGTAGTCAGGGCAGTTGCTTCTCGGCAGAGTTGCTCTAATTGGTGGACTAACTGGGCCACGAGCGGGCTACCGTTGCTGGGGGGTGTGAATGTTGTTTGGCTGGGGGTGGAGTTGCTGGTTAGACTAAGTTGTTGGGGACGAACAAAGTAGTGCTCTAGAAGTTGGCAGAGGTAGCCTTCAAACTGACCTAGGGCCTGTTGAAACAGAGCTTGGCGTTGGTCGTCACCGTAGCGGCGCACAGCCGATTCAAATTGTTTGATGAGTTTAGCTTGCAGGCGATCGATCGCCGTCTTCACCACCTTTACGTGGTCAAGCTGGGGGAGCACGTCCTTGAGAAAGGATAGACTGTCTCGCTCAGCCCGAATACGAGCTGAAATCTCCGAGATGTGGGTTTGCACAAAGTTCTGCATACATCGCTTTAGGTGCTGGCTGCTATAGGTAGTGCTGTAGAGTTCACGGAGGCACTGATTAACGATAGTCTTGTAGCGATTAACTTGACTAGCAATCGACTGAATGGTGGTGAATTGGGTGCGATCGCCAGTGATGGCAGGCATTAGGGATTGCAGGCAGCTATCGGTAGTAGTCTTCGCCAGTTCATATTGCTCCAATGGCAGCAGTCCACTCTTCCACAACGCTATGAGTCGTTGATCTGAGGTTTGACGGAATTGCTCCAAATCGTCTAACAGTTGGTCGATCGCGCCCTGAGCCATAGCACCACCTCTGCAAAGACTGATGACTAGCTTAATTAGTTAAGCTAGTTGTTGAGGTTAATGTCTAAGAATATACCATGGCAAATTCTGGTCAACCATAGTTCTCATGGTCTATGGCTTGTATCAAATGGTACACCTACCGTGAAACTTCAATCTTCACGATGGGCTTGAAGAGCAACAATTTCCTCACCAGCCAGCTTGTAGCTTGGGTTCCGTGGGAGTAGAGGGTTGATCGCTAGCCTAGCGGGCCATGGCTAGTTCGTAGGGACGAGTGAGTTTGTCTAGTTGGTGCACTAGCAAGCTTAGAAACAAGCCCACATCGGTGACTACGCCAATAGACTCTAGGGAGCCGCGATCGCTGAGCTTAGTAACCACGGCTGGATTAATATCGACACAAACCATTTTTACCCCCGATGGAGTCATATTACCCACACCGATCGAGTGCAGCATCGACGAGAGCATCAAAATTAGGTTGGCCCCTTCCAACAGGCGAGCATAGTCGGCCTGAGCCTTCAGCATATCAGTTTCGGTATCGGGCAGAGGGCCGTCGTCACGGATGGAACCTGCCAAGACAAAGGGCACCTGATGCTGAACACACTCATAAAAAATGCCCCTAGTCAATACACCGGCCTCCACTGCCTTACTGATGCTGCCACAGCGGCGAATAGTATTGATAACTTTCAGATGGTGACGGTGCCCACCTCGCACAGAGACTCCTTGCTTCATGTCTACCCCCAAGGAGGTGCCCATCAGAGCTTGCTCAATGTCGTGGACGGCGATGGCATTACCACCCAACAAGGCTTGTATGTAGCCATCTCGAATTAATTTTGCCAGGTGCTCACCACCACCCGTATGGATAACCACTGGCCCTGCTACCACAACCACCTTACCCCCTTGGTCTCGAATTTGGCGCAGTTCCCAGGCAATCTGTTCTACTACCAGTTCCACTCGACGTTCGCTAGAGACCCCCGAACCCATAAAGGTGAACTCTTGGGTATTGCGCTGGTCACGAGACTCGACCTTGCGAATTGTACGGATGCCTTCAACATCCACCACGACACGATCGCCTACTTCTAAGTCTCGAATCAGCTTACAGCGAGCAACTGTTTTTCCCTCAGGGGTGGAAGTTAGGGCAATCACACCATCCATTCGCTGGTTTTGTACCCTTATCCACTGCCCGTTTACCCGCACTTCGGTGGGATAGATAGTAGTGACATAAAAGTCATCAGGAGCCACACCGGGCAGGGTCACGGTTTCTAGATGAGCATCTTTTTCCTCTTGACAGACAGTGACTGCTCCCAAGTCGATTAGTTGCGCCATCATGGTTTCCATAATCTCATGGGAGGGGGCAGACACCTTGATTTCTGCCGATGAGGTACTTTGGCGTTGTTCTCCTAACTTGAAACTCATCACTTGGAAGCTGCCGCCTGCATCCACAATCAAATCTAGCGCTCGGTTGATGAGGCCAGAGTCAAGTAGGTGTCCATCCATGCGAATGATGCGGCTCTCTATGCCAGCAAGGGCACGCACCTCACTGCGTACAGGCTCAGTAATGCGCAGAGTAAGGCATTTTGCAGCACCACCCGCCTTCAAAAACTCGGTCAGTGGCGTTTCGATGACCGTGAACCCTACACTGGCAAGACGCTGTTTAAGAGCATCGCTAGCCTGATTGAGAATGATTGTGTTTTCCACATTCACAGCATTGCAGGCAAAGTTGATAGCATCCACTTCGCCGATGGCAATCCGCTTATCAGCGGGCACGCGCATCTCAATCAGCCGATTAGAGTAGCCATCAAAAGCAGGGGGATAGTAGAGCAGGTAGCCATTAGTCAAGGGACAAAAGCAGGTATCTAAGTGATAGAAGCGATCGTCCATAAGCCGCAGGGACAACACTTCTGTATCCAGCCATTTCGCTAGGTAAGGGTGAGAGTCTAGTTCTGAGCGGAAACCATAACCTGCCCATAACCAGCGCCCTTCCCGATCAAACAGGGCATCACCCGCCCCTTCAAAGGGCAAATCAGGATGCAGTTCATACACGGTGAAGCCATGATCTACAAACCATTGGCGGAAATAGGGTTCTTCGCCTCGACGTTCTTTGTGATAAAAGCGACTAAGGACAACCCGATCGCCCAACACCAACCCAGCATTGGCCGTGAACACCATATCAGGGACACCTTGCTGCGGAGTAATCAGCTCTACCTGTGCCAGTTGGGAGAGGGTGTAGTGAAGTTTGTGCCATTGCTCAGATGCCCGATCGCGGGAAGACTTGTGAATATTACCTTCCATCCAAGGATTGATCACATAGTCCACATCGTAGTAGTCAGGCGGGCACATCAAGAAGCGAATCGAAGAACTCATAGCGGCAATTGGGTGAGGTAGATCATTAACGGCAACAAAAGTCCCATCCCACAGTCTAGTATGACTAGTCAACTCCTAGACGGAAAAATCATCAATTGCAAATAATTTGCGTAACTACCCAGCTTGCCCTCACCTCTGTAGCTTGAGGAAAGAGAGGGACTTTAATCCAGTTCCCCTTTTCCCTTTTGGGAAAAGAAGGAGTTGGGAGATAAGGGTAAGCCATCTCAGAAATATCCAAGCTACTGGAGTGCACATCCAACCAGGATTAAATGTGACAACAGTCAATTCAATGAATTGAGTTAGGCAATCAAGTTCCTAACCAGACTTTTGATAAAAGCTTAATCGGAGCGGCGGGATTTGAACCCACGACCCCCACTACCCCAAAGTGGTGCGCTACCAAGCTGCGCTACGCCCCGTTAATATAGCTCATATAGCATAGCACAGGTGGAAACGGTTATCTAATGCTATGTATAGCTGATTCCCCCTTGGGCCTAGCTAGCTAGTCACTTGAGAGTCACTTAAAATTACTGACTCAGGCATAGCTACTGTTTCTACGTTTCAGTATCAACTAGCTTAGTCTCTCCGGGCTCAACAACTTCTTCTTCCTTGATGGTCAGGTAACGAATGACCTCATCACTCAGGCGCATAGCCCGTTCCATAGGAGCAACTGCCTTATCACCGTGGCGATAGTTCATCTGAATGTAGATGCCTTCGCGTTGTTTCTTAATCGGATAAGCTAGACGACGACGACCGCGATGTTGAGTTTCTAGCAGTTCAGCGCCATTCTCCACCAGAATAGTTTGATACTTGGAAATCGCTTCATCAACAGCGTCATCTCCGATGTCTGGACGGAGAATGTACATGGTTTCATAGATATAGCTCATAGCAATAGATTCCTCGTGGACTTACGGCTTCTGTTACGAAGCAAGGACTAACTATCATACACCAATTCCTATGGCACAGCGATATGTTCGAGTTCAATCTGTAGATGGGCAGGTCTACTATGGCTTGCTCCAGCTCACACGAGACGTACAGTTACTGGATGCGCCGCCTTGGTTAGGGGGACAACCGATCGCTCAAGAACTATCGCCAGCGAATTATCAGTTGTTGGCACCCTGTGCTCCTTCTAAGATTGTAGCTGTCGGTAAAAACTACGCAGCTCATGCAGCCGAAATGGGATCTACTGTGCCGAGTGAGCCTCTAATTTTTCTCAAGCCTTCGACATCTGTGATTCCCCAAGGGGCGGCTATCCTCTATCCACCCCAATCCAAGCGGGTAGATTATGAGGGTGAACTAGCCCTCATCATTGGCGATCGCTGTACACGATGCAGCCTAGAGGAAGCTCAGAGCAAAATCTGGGGCTATACAATTGCCAATGATGTCACGGCTAGAGACCTGCAACAGCGAGATGGGCAATGGACAAGGGCAAAGGGCTTTGATACCTTTTGTCCCCTAGGGCCTTGGATCGTGCGCGAAATCTCGATCGAGGCCAAGCTTCAGACCTTTTTGAATGATAACCCTACCCCTGTGCAGTCTGCGTCTATTAACCAACTTGTCTTCAAACCGAGTACACTAGTTTCCTACATCAGCCATGTGATGACGTTGTTACCAGGGGATGTAGTGCTGACAGGTACCCCAGAGGGTGTGGGGCCAGTTCAGGTTGGCGATCGCATCAGTGTAGAGATTGAAGGCATTGGTCGGCTAGAAAACATCGTGGCCAGCATTTCAGCATCACAGTCAGTTATCTAGCTGCTGCGACTTCGCTGCTTCCCACGCTGGTGGCCGATCAGCAGCACGGGGAACATCCTGCGTATCAACTTCATACAGAGGCAGCGGCAGTACTGACAAGATATGACCACCAGAGCCAGCCTGCAAGTCGGGGGAGGTGCGATTGCGCTTACCTTTAGTGCGACGGCGTACTGACACCTGTTCTTCACTCGTTTCCTCTGTAATCACCTCATAGAGAATGGCCTGCTTATCTAGCATTGCCCCTTTGCGTAACACTCGCCCTAATCGCTGGATAAATTCTCGTCGAGAGCTGCTACCAGAGAGCAAGATTGCAACGCGAGCTTCAGGGACATCAACACCTTCATTCAACACATGGGATGTCACCAAGGCATGATAAACTCCCGCTCGAAACTGGGTTAACACCTGATGACGCTCTTTGACGGGTGTTTGATGGGTGATGGCAGGAATTAGGAACTCTTGAGAAATACGATAGACGGTGGCATTGTCATGGGTAAAAATGATGGTCTGCTGGGGATAGTGATGCGCCAGTAAATCTGCTAAGACTCGTAACTTGCTGTCTGTGCCCAAGGCGATAGTTTTAGCCTCTCGGTGTGCCAACATGGCTCGTCGTCCTGCTTGGGATGCGGCGCTAGCTCGAACAAACCTACGCCAGCCCTCTGTGCTGCTGAGCCAAATATTATGCTGTTGCAAGAACTCGTTACGGGTGCGGATAGCTTGGTCATAGCGATAGCGCTCTTGTTGTGACAATCTCACCTTAATTTGCCGAATGTCATGGCTAGCCAGCACAGCACCTGACAACTCCTCTGGGGTCTTGACATAGACCTGCTTACCAATCAGGGTATCCAAGTCATGGTGTCTGCCATCGGCTCGATCAGGAGTCGCTGTTAATCCTAACCGGTAAGGGGCAATGGCATAGTCAGCGATCGCCCGATGAAAACTGCTAGGCAGATGATGGCATTCATCAAAGATCAGCAGGGCGTAGCGGTTGCCTAACAACTCAGCATGAATGGCTGCGCTATCGTAGGTGGCGACCAGAATCGGAGTTCTATCTTTAGAACCACCTCCTAGCAGCCCGATTGAGACATCCGGAAAGGCTGCTAGCAAGTGCGCATACCATTGGTGCATCAAGTCTAGCGTTGGCACTACTACGAGTGTGCTCCAGGGCGTGGACTGCATGGCAAGCTGTGCCAGGTAGGTTTTCCCTGCGGCGGTAGGCAACACCACAACCCCTCT
>JANWZG010000023.1 GCA_025054735.1 Cyanobacteriota bacterium
AGCTGACGACCCTTTCAACAGCCACCCTAGCGATCCTGAGCTAATGAGCGATGCGGTTAAGCAGCTAACCACGCCACCAAAGGTAGTTAAGAAGAAAGTAGCCATGGTGGATCTGCCCCTGGGAGCTACCGAAGACCGAGTATGTGGAACGATCGACATCGAAAAAGCTCTTGCTGAGGGGGTAAAGGCATTTGAACCTGGGTTGCTAGCCAAGGCCAATCGAGGCATTTTATACGTTGATGAAGTAAACCTACTGGATGACCACTTGGTTGACGTATTGCTAGACTCGGCTGCCTCCGGCTGGAATACGGTAGAGCGCGAAGGCATCTCTGTGCGTCACCCAGCTAGATTTGTATTGGTAGGCTCTGGGAATCCAGAAGAAGGAGAGTTACGCCCACAGCTACTAGATCGGTTTGGGATGCACGCTGAAATTCGCACGGTCAAAGATCCGGTTTTGCGGGTGCAAATTGTGCAGCAACGGACAGAGTTTGACCGAGACCCCCAGCATTTCCTCGATAAGTATCAAGACCAGCAAGATGACCTGCGGCAAAAGATTGTGTCTGCCCAAGAACGGTTACCCGATGTCACCTTGGAGTATGAGCTACGAGTGAAAATCTCGCAGGTCTGTGCTGAGTTGGATGTAGATGGCCTAAGGGGTGATATTGTCACTAATCGCGCAGCGATCGCCCTAGCAGCATTTGAGAACCGCTCAGAGGTGACTGTGGACGATATCCGCCGGGTGGCAGCGCTTTGCCTGCGTCATCGTCTCCGTAAAGACCCGCTGGAAACTATCGACTCTGGCTATAAGGTGAACAAGGTGGTAGCCAGTGTGTTTGGGCTAGACACTGAAGCTGAGGGTTAGCAGGTTGGCTGGTTCCATGGGGGCATGGCAGCAGTTGGGGCGGTGGCTAGCAGTCTTAGGATGTTGTTGGCTGTTAGTAGGGTGTGGTATTACCAGTAGCGATCGGCCTCATCGCTTGTTGGTAGGCACGATCGCAGAAGCTACTACACTAGACCCAGCCGATGCCTATCGATTTTGGGCTGGTAATTTGCTATATAACCTAGGCGATCGCCTCTATACCTATCAACTGGGCACAACCAAGCTGGTGCCTCAACTAGCAACAGCTATGCCCACCATTAGTGCCGATGGTTTAACCTATAAAATTCCTCTCCGACGCGGTGTGGTCTTTCATGATGGCACCCCCTTCAATGCAGAAGCAATGGCCTTCTCACTACGGCGCTTTATCGAGAATGGTGGCAGTCCTAGCTTTTTGCTGGCAGATGTGGTGAAGACCGTGCAAGCTACGGATGACTATGAGTTAACAATCGTGCTCCAGCGACCCTTTGTTGCCTTTCCTAGCCTGCTAGCGTTTTCGGGAGCCTGTGCTGTATCTCCAAATGCCTATACGATCGGCAAAGGCAGCTTTAAGCCTAAGCAATTTGTGGGTACTGGCCCCTACAGGTTGACCCAGGTAGGCACAACTACCCTGAAGTTAGATGCCTTTGACCAGTATTGGGGTGAACCGCCTGCCAACCAAGGTATTGATATTCAGCGGTTTTCTAGTCCAGCAAATCTCTATCTGGCCTTTAAGGCTGGCACGATTGATGTTGCCTATCAAACCTTAGATGTTGATCAGGCCCTAAGTCTCCAGCGTCTAGCACCAAAACGAGGCTGGCAGGTGATTGCAGGTCAAGGAATTGGTATTTATTTCCTGACCTTGAACACGACCAGTCCTCCCCTAGACCGCTTGGAAGTACGGCAGGCAATCGCAGCCGCTATTGATCGTTCCCTCCTCCAACAACGGGTTTTCCGAGGACAAGTAGACCCACTCTATAGTCTAGTGCCCCCTGCGTTGCTGGGTTCTCAACCAGGCTTCCAAGATCGGTACGGAGACGGCAACTGGGCTATGGCTAAGGCGTTACTAACCCAGGCTGGCTATTCACCCAATAAACCCTTGCAAGTAGAACTGTGGTATCGATCGAACCTGATTACCAACCAACTGGCAGCATCCACAATTCGAGCTGCGGTCAAGCTCAATCTAGACGGTTTACTGGCGATTGATATCAAAGGTGTGGATTCTGCAACAATGTATAGCAATCTAGCCAATGGCATCTATCCCATGACTCTATTGGATTGGTCAGGAGATTTTCTGGATGCTGACAGCTACTTGCAGCCATTCCTGAGCTGTACAAAGGGATCTGTTGCCAAAGGATGTGAACAAGGTGCTGCTGCCGACTCTGGAGCATTTTACTACAGTGAAACCGCAAATCGATTGATTGAGCGCTCTCGGCAAGAACTGAACCCTGATCAACGCCAACAAGTGCTACGTCAACTCCAGGCACTAGTTACTAATGATGTGCCATTTATTCCTCTATGGCAAACTAAGGAATATCTATTTGTGCAACCGTGGATTCAAGGAGGACAACTGTCACCTACGACCTACGTGCCCTTTTGGAGCATGAGCAAGACGAAACCATGAATAGCCTTGTGACAAGTTTATAGCCTAATACCAATTCTCTGAGGGCTAGCGACATGACCCATTAGTTCGTGGTAACACTCATTCTCCAAAAGCTAGCAACATAATCCATCAGTTTGGGATCAAGACTCAAGTCCATACTACAAGTTATCCGTAGCCCTAGTATAGAGAAGTGGTATAACCGTGCTCGCTATCTAGCTCGACCGACAACGATCGCCCTACAGGTATCCTCTATTCATCGACGTTGTCCCATGGAGCTAAAAGCTAGCCCGAAACAATAACCGAGATTGGCTAGCGGCATAGTCATACTCTAAGTCGATGAAGCTTTGATCTCCAAGTTGACGAGTGGCTCTTAGAGTAGGTAACACACGCAGATCGGTTGCACCAATACCCTGTCCTGCGCGGCGGGTAAAGTCGTTAATATCTTCAACAGTCTCGCGCAATGTAGGAGCCACCAAGTAGCGGTAGCCAAAGAACTGGGTGATTGCCCCCTGATCACCCCGTTGCACGGTTTGTTGCAAGTCTTGGATGAAATAAAGTGACTCGTCTCCCAACAATGTCACTAGTTGATTCTCTGTGCGGCGAGGATTGCTCTCTAGCCTAACTAGGGATGAGTTAATGAACTGTAGGGCAGCAGCTTGACGGGCAGCGGGGTTTTGCGTGCTATAGGCTTGCTGGCTGTTGGTGGGGGTTCCCTGTTTGGCTGCTTCGATACAGATTGCTAGGCGTTGCAGTTCTTCACGGTTGAATGCTCTGCCCACAAAACCATGATCTGCATCTCGAAATTGGCAAACTCCCGCAGCCTGCAACTCACTCAATAATTCCTTCAAATCCCCTTTAATCGTCAGGTATACTTCAATTTCTTCTGGGCGGAGGTTAGGGATAATGTCTTGGCGAATTTCATTATCTAGGGCAGTACGGCGCTGGGTAATGGGGCGCTCTTGGACAATGGTTTGAAACCGAATATCCAAGGATGGGTTGAGTAGCCCAGATGTAGCGGTGAAGGTGACAGTATGTTGACGATTGCGGGGCAAGTAGAACAAGGTGCTGAGCAGATCAATCTCACCGCGATAGACTTGGATGATCCCTTCTGGGCGCAAGTTATTGAGGGTGCCGTTGAGGCTGAGGCTACCACCAGGCTGCACAAATACGAAGGGGGCACGAATCTGAAATCCGTCTCCCAAGGTGAGTTCAACGTTAGCTAGTTCTGGCATCCAGCCTGCTAAGACCGCAAAGGGACTCGTGCCATTGCTAGATCTAAAGGCATCGGTCAATTTCAGGGTATCGGCTGAGAGGGAAACGTAACCTTCTGACAGGCGAATGCCGCCAGTAACCAGAGGACTCAGCAAGCTGCGGGTAATACTGATTTGGGTGTCGATCAAGCCGTTATAGCCTGCATAGGCAGTTTTGAGGTCGAGTCTGCCCTGATCGATGGCTATGGTCAAGGGCAGCAATGCATCGGGATCGCTGTCTGGAAGCGGTTGTAATAGCCCTATAGCACCGTTGATCAGCAGCTTGCTGTTGGCAAATTGTCCTGACAGTTGCTCAATTTTGAGGCGATCCATCGTGAACAAGACTTCGCCATCTAGAGTGAGCATGTTCTCAATTAGGGGCGTTTTGAAGGTGAGGTTGCGGAGGGCGATCGTGCCAGTAGCCACCAGATTTGCCAGGATTGACTGGGGGGGATCATTGAGGTCAAGGGTGCCACTGGTGCGAAACTGCAATGACCCGTTACCACTGTTGAGGGTGAGCTGACCATCACTAAGGGCACCAATGAGGGCAATGGCGTTAGTACCCAGGTTTACGTCCAGAGACAGGTCATCCCCAGGGGTTAGAGGCAAGCTGGTAGCAACTTGGATATAGTCTGGTGCGGTAGTGACAAATGTAACTCTTGCATCGGCATAGCGAAACTCCCCCGCGATCGCCTCTAAGTCAGCGTTGTTAAGGGTAAGATCCGTGATGGCCATTTTCCCCTCTACCTGTGGAGCTAATAAGCGGCCCCCTAGGGTGCCTGTGGCACTAAAATATCCACGCAGATTAGCCGGTAGTTTCACCACCTGCTGCAGATTTTCCAGGGGGAACTGGTCAAGGCGGAAGGTGCCTGTGAGACTATCTAATGAGGCGTTGCCTTGGAAGCTGGCAGTAGCTCCTGCAAATTCGGCTCGCATGGGATCAATGGTTAGCACACCATCCCGGATTTTTCCCCGCGCTAGGATCCGATCAAGGGTCAATACTCGTCCTTGATCAGTCACCAACTGTCCGTTTTTGGTCATGGTCACAACGCGATCGGGATACCATTGCCAGTCTGCCCCTTGAAATTCAAAATCGAGCGTAGGATTGCTCAGGGTGCCAGTTAGGGCTAGTTTGCCGCTGTAGTTGGCGTTGATGGCTAATTGGGTAGGTGGCTGCAAGGGTTGGCGCTGTCGGCTGGCATAGGTAGCTAGACGCTGATTCACCTGGTCAAGAATGGCCAATAGCTCCGCTATGGAACCATCCTGATCACCGATGGGTTCGACTTGCAAGGCGTTCACACTGGTAACGGTGGGCAGTTGCAATCCTTGGAATACATCGCTGATCTCAAACCACTTCACCAAGGTCAACAGATCTTGAAGATTGCCTTGGGCACCCACCTGTGCCTTAACAGTTCCAGAGCGGAGGTTAAGACTAGCTGCCATGTCGTAGCGGCTAGAGCCAATTTGCAGCGTGGTAGCAGGCAATTGCACTACACCCTGCTGGTAGGTAAAGCTGCTATCTACCCGGTCAAGTTGAATATGGCCCAAGCCAAGTTTCTGTAGCCGCGCACTACCCGTCGTAGCAAGGGTGTAGAGATTGAAGGTAGCATCGGCATTAATGGTACCAACGATCGGCGCAGGCAAGGGTGGCAAACTATACAAGCTGCTCAAGAATTTGCTGGGAGATATATTCAACAGAGCTAGGTCAACATTTTGGACATCAACATGAAAGTGATCGCCCTCCCGCTTTCCCTGAATGATGAGGGATTGTTTTCCTTCCCCTTGGCGAATATCCACAGTACCGGGTAAATAGGGCAAGGGACAACGGGCTTGCTTACAGGGAATGAGGGTAGCTACCAGGCGATCGTGCTTACCTCGCAGGTCAATTATGGCCGATCGTCCTAAACCCACATCCACCCTTCCAGAGACCAATGGTTCTAACTGCAAGCGATTCACAGCCACCCCTTGCAGGCTAGCGGTTCCCACCAGTTGCAAATTATCCGGAGCGAAGATATTACCAAGCAGGTTGCGTCCTACCAAGCGACCCTTAAACTCAACAATGCCTGCCAGATTCACCTGTTCAGCCACTGATGGACCAACTACTGAGCGAATCGGTAGTTGTGCCAGATCAGACCGTACTGCCATATCGATGACGGTGCTCGCTGTCCATTTGCCTCGCTGTGCCAAGTTGATGTTGCCACTGGCGGTGAGGATTTGTCCGCCTACCTTAGCGGTGACTGTATTCAGGGCGATCGTCGTGGTAGGCTGGGGCGAGAGTAAGTCCCGAAGATTACCGGAGAGTGCCAAATTGGCGTTGATTAGTGGTAGGGGACGAGAGTCTCTAAATAGGGTGGCAAGACTGGAGAGACCAGGCTGGATAGGGGCAGGACACACTCGACCATAGCAGTCGCGTACATCTGGCTGCAATCGTGTCCATAGGTCTGGCTTAAAGCCCGATGCATCTAGGTCGCGAGCATTTACTGCTAACTGCCAGCGCAGGGAAGCTAGATTAGCCCCGCCAGTCGCTTGAACTGTGCCCTTTCCCACCCGCAGTGCTGTGCTATTCAAGGCGAGGTGATAGTCTGCTAGCACTAAAGTGCCGCTACCAGTGAGGCTGCCGATGTTTTGCACACGACCGTTGGCAAGTTGCCAGGTTACTGTAGCAGCAGGGTTACCGACAATGCCTCGGACATGGCCCTGGGCGGTAACTGTACCAAGGCGAACGGCAGCAGGCAGGTTATAGGGCGCTGCGACCCCATCTACAGGCAGGGTAGCTTGAAACTGAAGGGTAATCGGCAATTGTAATGGATTCAGATCGGCGAGATTAGGGGGCAGGGAAATCTGGCCTTGAGCCGTAATTTGCCCCCCAGCGGTTGGCTCAGCTTGGAATTGAAGCAGCCGCAGTTGGCGACGATTCCCCGCGATGCTGGCACGGGTGTGAGCAAACATCACCTTATCCACAAAGGTTGAGGTGCTACTGTCCACATCCCCCGTTAGTACAGGATCCGAGAGGGTGCCGGTAAGCTGGAGCTTGCCTTGAAAGCTGCCTTCTAGGGCGATCGGCAACTCGATGCCTAGGGTTTGGCGCAGGCGATTCAGATCAACCGGAGGAATATCGATAGCCAGATCTACGGCTGCATCCTTGATCCCCGCTGACCAGTCCACCGTGCCCGACACGGTTGCCCTAGCGTCTGCCAATTGGCCCTGTGCTTGCCGAACGATCGCCCGCTTGCCCTGTAGCAGCAGGTTAGCTTTAGCAGTCAGTGGCTCTGTAACTGACTCAGCCCGCACTTCAACATCATCTACTTGCACGGTGCCCTGCACTACTGGCAACTCCTTGAAGGCAAAATCTGGCATGTCTAGCTCAACATCAGCCGTCAGCTTGCCCTTGGTTATTTTTGCTGCATCCACTGGATTAAGAGGGTTAAACTGTGCCAATCCTAAATCCTTGATCTTGGCATTTAATCGAGTTCTGCCTGTTTGCAGTTGGGTTTCGCCTTTGGCCTGCAACCGTCCCCCAGCTAGGGCCAAATCTGCTTGGTAACGTGCCTGCCCCTTGCGGTTCTGGAACAGTTGCACAGTCCCATTGATGGGAATCACGATTGCCGCTGGTTTGCCGTAGGGTTGCAGGACTGCCTGGGCATCTTTAATCCGCACCTTGGCGTTGATATTTACTGGCAGGTCTTGCCAAGGGGGTAACTGAGGATTCAAGCTCACCCAATCGCCATCAGCGGTTTGCTGGGCAGACACATTGAGATTATTAAGGCTAATGGTGACAGGTAGCGATCGTCGTAGCAGCCCTGGCAGACTATACCCCACCTCAATGGAACCGATCGCTAAACTTTCTGGCGCTCCCAATTGACTGGGTAGTGTTGTTTCTCCAATTCGGATTCCACTTAGGGAAAATCCTTCCACTTTTCCTACGCGCACAGGTCGGTTTAGGATTTTGCTCAGCTCAGTAGCTAACAGCCCTGGTAGGTAATGACGCACCCAATAGTTCACGCCTACAAAGCTGACAGCACCTATGCCCCCTAGAGCCAGACCAGTAATGGTAAAAATACTCAACAAGCGGCGCGATCGACGACAGAGAGATGGCTCTAAGCGCGATGGCGTAGGTTCTGCTGGTTGCGTCATCTCATGTCTAGAACAACGTCGCCGCCTAGTCTACTATGTCAATTTGGTCAGGTCAAAACCATTAACGCTGGTCGTAATTTGTCAGCGATTTCCAGACATAATAGTTAGCCCTGGTCAAACAAGGTACCCTAAAAATAGTTGTTGCGTACAGGTGGATTATGTCAAGTCCTATCGCCACTCTGATTAATACGATTAATACCCTGCTGAACCGACCTGCCAACACTGTTAAAGCAAGAGTGGAAATTTATACATGGCAAACCTGTCCATACTGCATTCGGGCTAAGTGGCTGCTGCGGTGGAAGGGTGTGTCGTTCACAGAATACAAAATTGATGGTGATGCTGAAGCTAGGGCTGCTATGGCAACCCGCGCTAATGGTCGGCGATCAGTACCCCAGATTTTTATCAACGATCGCCACATTGGCGGCTGCGACGATCTCTATCGGTTGGATGCAGCAGGTGAGTTGGATGCCCTGTTGGCGATCGCCCCTGCATCCGCTCCATGAGCACCGAAGCACTGGCATCCCCAATCCATCGCTATTGGATGCAACAGGCATTGATTCTAGCAGCAGAAGCGGGCAGAGCTGGTGAGGTGCCAGTGGGGGCGATCGTTGTGACGGCTAATAACCAATTACTTGCCCAAGCCAGCAACCGTCGAGAGCGTGACCACGATCCCACCGCCCATGCAGAAATCTTAGCGCTACGTATGGCAGGCCAAGCCCTCCACAACTGGCACCTGAACGACTGTACCCTATACGTTACCTTAGAGCCTTGCCCTATGTGCGCTGGTGCCATCCTGCTAGCACGGTTGGGACTGTTGGTGTTTGGTGCGAGCGATCCCAAAACTGGTGCCATTCGCTCTGTCTTGAACCTACCGGAGAGCCGATGCTCGTTTCATTACCTCAATGTGCTGTCTGGCGTAATGGAGGCTGAATGCCGAGAACAACTACAAGCTTGGTTTGCCCAACGCCGACAGGATAAACGCAACAGCAGTAACTAGCGATGGTTCGTCAACGAACGGCAACGGGATGGGAGTAATGGCGCTGATTCCCTGCTCCACAGAAAAGGAGCCTGTCTATGAAGCAGCAAACTCCAACATTGACAGACTCCCAATCAGAGTTGGCAACGATGCTAAATGGTCTATGCCTTAGATGTCGCCTGTTGGGGCTTTTCAGACTTGTTGAACTGGCTGATGCCATTCAAGAACATGGGAATGAACTTTTCCATAAAGGCTTGGGGATCACGCTTCCAAGCTCGTTGGGCCACATCCACACGAGTCATTTGTAGTTCAGGCGCAAACAGTGCTTGGGGCAAGCGATTCATTAAGTACTGAGGACGTTGCCACAGAGGTAGAGTTTCTGCTACATCCAACAGACGACTGACACGCCGCAATTCTGCACCAAGGGTGATGTCCATGCCAGCAGAGAAGGCAGCCTGCTCGATCGCAGCATAGCGGCGCTTAGCCGTTTCTACTTGTTCTCGATGGGCAGGACTCTTACGAGCAAGTTGCGCTAGCCAGCGATTGCCCCACCGCACATGGGCAGCTTCTTCGGGGAAGATGCGCTCGATCGTCTCCCGTACTTTGACAACTTCTTCAGTCTGGGGCTGTTGCTTCAAGGCATGGATATGGGCTGCGAAATACTCACATCCCCGCTTTTCTGCCACGTTGATAGCAGCGATAGCAGAAATAACGGTACTATCCTTATCTTGGGTCTCGGCAAACTCGTAATCTACTAAGCGATCAAATTCTTCAATGTAGGAGACTCCAGGTGGTCTACCTACGCTGACCCCCAGATCAGTCAACAAATCAGTCAACCACATGGCATGGCGCGCTTCGTCAGCGATGTGATGAGATAGGTCACGAACCAGTTCAGGAGGTTGACCGTCTAGGCTTTCAACCAGATTGGTCAGATCTCTACAACTCCGCTGTTCGCTAAAGCGATAACGGTTCAGGGTAATCATGTGCACTTCACGATCGCGCACGACTTGAGTCAGAATATCGCGGGCGCTGAGAGCGTTTTGTAACTTACGGGGATAGACGACAGTCATAGGAGTAGCTGGAATAAGGGAGTTGGTTAACGATTCTTAATAGTGTGATCATAACTGATCCCCAATTATACGGGCTGTTTTCCTCTAGCGCAGTCGTTGGTAAATGATCTCAACGGTTTTGGAACAATGCCCCCACAAGCTCTGACCCAACCTTGCACTCGTGCCATTAGAACTCGTAGCTAAGGTCAGAAATTAATCAAGGGATTTGAACTACTATAGGCGTGGCACAGATGTAAGGAGCCTGAAAAATAGTCATGCTGAAGATTATGCAGGCTGGTTGGCAATTAGTACTTTTAGGGTTAGTCAGCTTGATGGTAGTTGGTTCACTCATGGGCCGTACCCCGGCTACTCTCCCGACAGCAATCACCTTCCTAGGTGAAGCCACCCTGCCGTCAGGATTGCAGTTTCAGACTACGGAGGTTGGCGGGCTATCAGGCATTACTTACGATGCGCAACGTCAAGTGTATTATGCGATTTCTGACGATCGCAGCCAAAAGGCACCTGCTCGGTTTTACACATTAACCCTTGATCTCAGCCAGGGAACTCTGAAATCCGATGGCATGGCAGTCAAAGCCGTAACAATTATTCAAAACATTGATGGAACCCCCTTTCCCTCTGAAACTGTTGACCCTGAAGGCATAGCCCTCACCCGTGGCGGTACATTGTGGATTTCCTCTGAGGGTGATGCACGCACCCAGATTGCCCCCTTCGTACGGCGCATCTCTCTCCAGGGGCAGCACTTACAAAACTTGCCAGTGCCAGAGAAATTTATCCCCACGACTCGCCAAGGGGTGCGGCAAAACCTAGCGTTTGAGAGCTTAACCCTGACTCCAAATCAACGATTTTTGTACGTAGCTAATGAAAATGCCCTAGTTCAAGATGGGGCCGAAGCTACGCTGACCGCGGGTAGCCTGGTGAGAATTGTTCGCTATCGCTTGCCAGCTAATATTGTGGATGCTGAATATGTCTATGTGACTGATCCAGTGGTTGCACCTCCAGTGCCTGCTGATAGTTTCAACACCAATGGGTTGGTAGAGTTGCTGGCCTTGGACGATCGTGGCCACTTGTTGGCACTAGAGCGCTCTTTCTCGTCTGGAGTTGGCCATGCAGTTCGGTTGTATAGAGTGGCAATTAAAGACGCGACTAATGTGATGACGATCGCAAGTCTCCAGTCTCCAGAGGCCAAGACTGTCAAACCCGTCGAGAAGACGTTACTGCTCGATTTAACGCAGTTGGGGCTAAAGCTGACGAACTTAGAGGGGTTGACATTTGGCCCCAAGTTACCTAACGGACAGCGCAGCTTGATTATCATTGGTGACAACAACTTTGGGTCTGAGGTCACCCAAGCATTAGCCTTTGCCCTACGCTAAGACCAGCTTACTTATCGTTGCTCGACAATCGTTAACAATTAACACCATTTCCAAATTTCTAGGTTAGGGTTGGTTGGGGCTGGATTTTGTTTCTCAATAGCCTGAATGCTGGGTATCTAGTCCTGAAACCGTCGTTTGCCGCGTTGGATACACATGAGACGAATTGCACTGGGAACTGCGTTTGCCGTAGGAGTGTTGCTTGCTCTAGTGTTGGGGGTTCATCAACCAGGAGTTTCACTAAAACCAGCCTGGGGTCGATCGTCACCTGCCATTGCCCAACCGTCAGCCACATCTGTAGCTACACAACCGCCCCCAAAACCCTTGCCTAGCCCTTTTAGCAGTAGTGCTGACAGCGGGACTGAGGAAAACAAGCCTGATCTTAAACCCTTTGACAGAGTCACTAAAAACCTCAAGCGCCTATCCGGGCTGTTTACGTTGTATCAAAATGACCGAACTGGCCAAATCTATGCGGAGATTTCACCCACCCAGTTAAACCAAACCTACCTCTGCACCTTTACCCTGGAGTCCGGTATTGGTCAGTATGGGCTGTATCGAGGGATGCCCCTAGGTGATTTGGTGTTCTATTTTCGCCGTGTTAATAACAACCTAGAGTTTGTAGTGCGTAATGTGAACTTCCGCGCGCAACGGGGTAGTCCAGCACAACGATCAGTAGAACGATCATTTAGCGACTCAGTACTCTATTCCCTGCCTATTCGCAGCATCCACGAGCAGCGAAAGACAATGCTCATTGACTTTGCCCCGCTATTCATCAGCGATATTAGCGGCCTTTCTGCCTCCCTAGGAGAGTTGGTTGAGGGTGGCTATACGCTTGACACTGATAACTCCCGGTTTTCTCTAGCTAAGGCATTTCCTAAAAATGTTGAATTAGAAGTAACCTTTAACTTCTCAGGTAAAAACTCTGGCTGGAGTGCATTGGCTGATGGCCGAGCCTTTACGTTGCGAGTGCGGTACAGTTTGTCCGAGCTGCCTAGTAATAACAACTACCGTCCTCGGTTGGCTGATAGTCGGGTGGGCTACTTTATCACAGCCTATAAAGATTTCTCAGACGATCGCAATCGTGAGCGGTTTGTGCGCTATATCAATCGCTGGCATCTAGAAAAGCAAGATCCCCATGCAGCCCTGTCACCTCCAAAGCAGCCGATCGTCTTCTGGTTAGAAAACACTATTCCCCTAGACTATCGCCAACCCATCCGTGAGGGTGTGTTGATGTGGAACCGTGCCTTTGAAAAGGCTGGATTTAAGGACGCGATTCAAGTTAAACAAATGCCGGACAGAGCTGACTGGGATCCAGCCGATATTCGCTACAACACAATTCGCTGGTTCCATGCTAACGATGCCATTTTTGCCATTGGCCCCTCCAGGGTAAACCCTCTCACAGGCCAGATTCTGGATGCGGATGTAGCCATTTCTGCTGACTTCGTGAGATATATTCGCAACCAGTTTCGGGTATTTGGAGATTTGCGGCAGACTCAACCCCAAGACTTTATGGCACAACTGCTCAATAGCCACAACCTCTGTCGTGAAAAGTGGCTACGCCTGCCAGAGCGATTTGAAGCCCAACGACGATCGCTGCGAGTTATCCCCCAACGTTTGCGAGAGCAGGATTTTTGCTACGGCATGGAAGCCGCCAACCACATGCGTAGTGCATTAGTGATGTTGTCATTTCGCAACGTCTTACCTAGTAGTGATGAAATGAAACGGTTTCTGCATGAATTTTTGCGCGAGTTGGCTGCCCACGAGGTTGGTCATACCCTAGGGTTGCGGCACAACTTTCGGGGTAGCACCATGCTAAAGCCAGAAGAGTTACAAAATACGGCCATTACCCGTACTAAAGGCTTGGTGGGATCAGTTATGGACTACAACGCCCCTAACATTGCCCCCGATGGCCAGACTCAGGGTGACTATTTCACAAGTGTGGTCGGCCCCTATGATGAGTGGGCGATCGCCTATGGCTACACCCCGATCGAGGCTGTAATTCCCAGCCAGGAGTTGCCTATCCTGCAAAAAATTGCTAGTCGATCGCCAGAGCCAGACTTAGCCTATGCCACTGACGAAGATCTGCTTGCATTTCTAGACCCAGAAGTGAACGCCTTTGACCTGAGTGGCAATACCTTAGTCCATGCCAAGATGCGTATGGATCAGGCGCGCAAGCTTTGGCAGCGTCTAGAAAAGCGCTATCCAGGACGAGGAGAAAGCTACGAGGAAGTACGAGAAATCTTTGATACCATTCTCAGCAACTACTTTAGCCAAATATTTGACTTAGTGCCCTACGTGGGTGGGCAGCATTTTTATCGTCACCATCGGGGTGATGCAAGTGTTCCTAGACCCTTTGAGCCAGTGGCCCTAGAAAAACAGCGGCAGGCATTGTCGTTGTTGCAAGAATATGTATTTTCCGACCAAGCATTTCAGTTTTCCCCTGCGTTGTTGAGTGAGTTAGCTCCCTCGCGCTGGAATCATTGGGGTAGCTTTTTAGACTACCGGCTTGACTATCCACTGCACGATCAAATCACGTTTTTGCAAAGTCTGGTCTTGAGTGATTTGTTGTCGTCCGATCGCCTAACTCGGATGTTAGATGATGAGCTTAGGTCGTCACCGGGTCAAACCCTAACGCTACCAGAGTTGTTTGCTAGTCTACAATCTGGCATTTGGACGGAACTATGGAGTAATCAGCAGCCCCTCAAGATCTCCAGTCTCCGTCGAGCGGCGCAGCGTCAGTATATGAACTTGTTAATCAATATGGTGTTGCGAACTAATTCCATAGAGACTGCCCGCACCTTCCCAGAGTTTATCATTGCTGTTCGTACAGATGCTGCTCCAGAGGATGCCCGTGCTCTAGCTTGGTATAACCTGCGCGAATTGCGCGATCGCATTGGCAGCACCCTCAATCGCCAGCGGGAAGAGATGGACTTAGCAACAAGGGCGCATTTACAGGAGTCATTTGATCGCATTTCTAAGGCCTTAGAGGCACCACTGCAATCGCAGTAACTCTCTTAGGGTACAGGCTCGTATACAGGCTCAGTGGGCGGGTGCCAGTGTTAGGTGCGGAATTCTCGCCATCATCTACTGGCAAACAGTTCCAAAACAGCTCTTGCGAACTACTACCATAAATATAGAAATGAACAAAGTCAATACCTTTGTATTAATTTCGGATCCAAACCTTGCAAGCTGTGGTTGCAAGTCAGTTCGTGTTCAGAGCTAATGTCGTAGGACAACAAAGGATAATAACCTGCTATGACGATTAAAGAAACCCCTCAACCATCCCGTTCCAGACAGATTGGTGGTATCTTGCTAGCTCTGTCTGGTGCATTTTTACTAATAAATCTGTTTTTGCCTGGGTTATTTGGCCCCAGCATTCCCCAGGTTCCCTACAGCCTGTTTGTGCATCAAGTACAGGAAGGAGAGGTGGCCAGAGCTGCCGTGGGACAAAACCAGATTCAATACCAGCTTAAGGGTCAAGGCGATCAGCCTGGTCAAGTGTTGGCAACGACCCCTATTTTTGACCTGAAATTGCCAGAGTTGCTGGAGGCGAATGGTGTAGAGTTTGCTGCAATTCCGCCCCCTAAAAATAATTGGTTCGGTAGCTTACTAAGTTGGGTGCTGCCACCACTGATTTTTGTTGCTATTTGGCAGTTCTTTGTAGGACGGGGCATTGGTGGTGCTGGTGGCGGACAGAGTGTTTTGTCGATCGGCAAGAGTCGTGCCAAGGTTTATGTGGAGGGTGAAACAGCCAAAGTTACCTTTGCTGATGTAGCTGGAGTCGAGGAAGCCAAGGCAGAACTCGTGGAGATCGTAGACTTTTTGAAAATGCCCGATCGGTTCACAGCGATCGGTGCTCGCATTCCCAAGGGCGTGTTGTTGGTTGGCCCTCCGGGTACTGGCAAAACTCTGTTGGCAAAGGCTGTAGCTGGAGAAGCGGGCGTTCCTTTCTTTAGCATCTCTGGTTCCGAGTTTATCGAGTTGTTTGTGGGGGTAGGGTCATCCCGCGTGCGCGACCTGTTTGAACAGGCTAAGAAGCAGGCTCCTTGCATCGTGTTTATTGATGAGCTAGATGCAATCGGCAAATCACGGACAGCAGGTGGTTTCTACGGCGGTAATGACGAACGAGAGCAAACCCTTAACCAGTTGCTTACAGAAATGGATGGATTTTCCGCTGGGTCAGCGACAGTAATTGTGTTAGCTGCCACTAACCGTCCTGAAACACTGGATCCAGCTTTGTTACGTCCTGGTCGTTTCGATCGTCAGGTGCTTGTGGATCGTCCTGACTTGAATGGCCGCTTAGCTATTCTCAAAATCCATGCCCAAAAGGTGAAGTTAGGGGATGATGTGGATTTGAAGGCAATCGCCACCCGCACACCTGGTTTTGCTGGTGCAGACTTGGCTAATCTGGTGAATGAGGCAGCATTGTTAGCTGCTCGCAAAAACCGTAATACCGTCGCCCAGGAAGACTTTGGTGAGGCGATCGAGCGCATCGTAGCGGGTCTGGAGAAGAAGAGCCGGGTTTTAAGCGACAAAGAGAAGACGATCGTGGCCTATCACGAAGTAGGTCATGCCCTAGTGGGTGCTCTCATGCCTGGCAGTGGCAAGGTAGAAAAAATTTCAATCGTCCCCCGTGGCATGGCAGCCCTTGGCTACACGCTGCAACTGCCGACAGAAGATCGGTTTCTGTTAGATCAAAGTGAGCTTCAGGGTCAGATTGCTACTCTGCTGGGAGGCCGAGCGGCTGAGGAAATCGTCTTTGGTAGCATTACCACTGGAGCATCCAATGATTTACAACGGGCTACGGATTTGGCAGAGCGGATGGTGATGACCTATGGCATGAGCAAGGTGCTAGGGCCATTGGCCTATGAAAAGCAGCAATCGATGTTTCTAGCCAATGGTGCCCCTAATCCTCGCCGCGCTGTTAGCGAACAAACCGCTGAGGCGATCGACAAGGAAGTGAAAGAAATTGTTGAATCTGCCCATCAACAGGCACTGGCCATTCTCAGGCACAACCGTAGTCTGTTGGAAACAATCGCAAAACGCTTGCTAGAGATAGAAGTGATTGAAGGTACCGAGCTTCATGACCTGTTAGCTCAAGTGCAAGCAGTGCCCCAAGCCGCCTAGGGATGATTGCCTTGGAGCAGTGAAATGGCGAAGCGAGCTAGATAGTGCTACGTGCCGTGTCAGCCGTCTTCGCCACTGCTGAGGGCAGCACTGCTCTCTACATCCAAGTTCGCTTCAGGTAGATAAAGCCGATCCTCGCTGGCATCGTACTCAAACAATTCAGCATAACGTCCCCAGTCCACTGCCGTAGCAAACTGACGCTCGGCTTCATCGTGGGGAAAATGCTCATCCCAAAGGTCTAAGAAGAAATCTGCCCGCATAGAGCCGCTCTGTTTTTCTCGCAGGGTTTGCACAATGCTGTTTAGGACTGGAACATGACTCAAGACTTGCTGTCGAAAGAGATCTTTGCTCCGTAGAATGGTAGTTGTGGCAAAGTCCTGTCCAATTTCCGTCAGGCGCACATCCCCCTGAGAAACTTCAGCAAACCCTAGCAGAACAGCAGCATCCAAAATTGGCAACAGGTCATCTACGGCAAGCTGAAGTCGATCGGCAAGGCGCGGAATGTCATC
>JANWZG010000024.1 GCA_025054735.1 Cyanobacteriota bacterium
CCATCGGTTACTACTAGGTCGCTGCCCTCTACCAGTTCTACCCCCATCTGCTGACTGAGGAAGGAATGCTCAAAGTAGGCAGAGTTATACATGCCAGGGGTAAGGACGACGATCGTGGGGTGAGACAGGTGGGGTGGGGTCAGGTTTAGCAATGTTTCCACAAGATGGCTAGGATAGTCATCCACCGGTTGAATCGACAGAATGTTGAACAATTTGGGAAATGTGCTCTTCATCACCCTTCGATTTTCAAGCACGTAGGAAACACCAGAGGGACAGCGCAGGTTATCTTCCAATACGTACCACTGACCGTCTCGATCGCGCACCAAGTCTGTACCTGTGATGTGACACCAAACCCCCGCCGGTGGCTTTAGCTCCAAACAAGGTCTTAGGTAGCCCTTTGAGGATTCAATCAACTCCCTGGGGATGACGTTATCGCGTAGAATCTTCTGGTCACCATAGATATCTGCCAGAAACAAGTTCAGGGCATAAACCCGTTGCTTCAGTCCCTGTTCTAAGACCTTCCACTCTGACCCTTTGACAATGCGAGGAATAATGTCTAGGGGCAAGATCCGCTCTAGCCCGCGGCCATCGCTGTAAACGTTAAAGGTCACCCCTAGCTCGTACAGGGCAGTTCTGGCAGCTTGTTGCCGTTGCTGCAACTCCTGAAAGGACAGTTCATCCATACGGTTGATGAGGGCTTCGGCTTCTGGGCGGGGTTTTCCAGGTGCTATGAAGAGTTCATCATAAAAATCTCCCAGGTCATAGTTGCTAAAGTGCATAGCCATGAATTTTTCCCCCCTCCCTACAACACTATTCTCCTGATCACACGGCGACCCCAGGGTTGGTGACTGCTACATCTGTTACAGATTGCTCAATGGGGAACACCTTGAACACCATCGAACCCCACAACGGCCACCCTAGTCAAGTAGCTCTGGTCTAACGATCGCGAGTCACGGTAAAGTTATGCACAGTTGCAGCATTTGTCAAGGCTATGGAAAAGTTTCTAATTACGGCAATGGTTATTGCTGTGCCCACCTATTTTTACGCTTGGTTAGTACGGAGTATTGATCGGTTTGAAAAAGAACCTTTAGGATACTTGGTCTGGGCATTTTTCTGGGGAGCTGTGCCGTCGATTATTGGCGGCATCATTCTGCAAGGAATGCTGAGTGTGCCCGTGGAAGAGGTCTTGGGAGCCAGCACAGTAGCAGGAGCCTTTGCCATGGCGGCGATCGCTGCCCCAGTAACCGAAGAAGTGCTGAAGGCGATCGCAGTTGCTGTTGTCTACTTTACCCGCCGACAAGAGTTTGATGGCTGGGTAGATGGCATTGTCTATGGGGCAACCGCAGGCTTTGGGTTTGCCTACGTGGAAAATATTCTGTATCTGGTCAATAAAACAGAAACACTTGGTCAGTGGGTAGTGCTCTTTTTTGTGCGCGTCATTGCCTTGGGATTTATGCATGGGTTTTGGACAGCCTTGACCGGCATCGGCTTTGGATTTGCTCGCTATATGCACAATCCCCTCAGCAAGGTATTTGTAATCACAGCCGGGTTGTTGGCTGCGATCGCTGGCCATTTAATTCACAACGGTTCCCTAGTGTTAGCTGATGCTACAGAGAGCAGCGAACCAATCATGGTTGCCCTGGTGAATTACTTGTTTCTAGGCGGCATGTTGATTGTGCTGTGGTTTGTCGCCAGCTTCCGGGGACGGAGCCTGATGAGAACATATCTGCACGATGAAGTCCCTGGGGTGCTGTCAGCAGAAGACTACAAGGTCGTCAGTGGGCGCAAAGACGGACGCATGAGTCGCCAGCGTCGCCGTGCCCTAACCCAAGCAGCCGCTGAGCTAGCCCAGAAAAAGTTTCAACTGCAAAAGATGGGGGATGAGGGCGTTAATAGCAGTGAAATCGATCGCATTAGGACTAAGTTGCGCCAAATTTCCCTAGGCTAGTTACCAGCCCCAAGTGCCAGCCCCTCCCTTAAAGGGGCCAACGATCGCGCTCGTAATCCAACCACCGTAGAAGTTGCCAGGCTGGGGCTGAACTTGCTCATCATTCACAAAACAAGCATCCATTGGCTCGGCATAGAAGGCAATGTAATCCTTGATGGCAGCAAACGACGGGGTAGGATTTGGGTAAAACCAAGCAGCACCTTCGGCCCGCTTACCATTCACCACAACGGTATAGTAGCCTGCTTGCCCTTTCCATTCACAGTAGGTAGTGCGGGGCAGCCGCTCTAGGCAGTCTAAGCGCACGTCCTCAGGGGGAATGTAGTAAACCGGAGGATGACTGGTTTCTAGCACCCGCCTGCCGCGGACAGAATCAGCAATGGTCACACCATTGAAGATCACCCGAAGCCGATGGGGACAGTCTTCCCAGCGGGGCGGTCGAGGATAGTCCCAAACAGACTCCTGCCCAGGGCCGGGTTCAATCCGCTGTGGGAACGATGGGAACACCATGAAACTGCCTGCAAACAACAAGCTCAATTGTACTCAATTTTGGGGTATTTCGCCTCGTAGTCTGGGCAGTGAATGGCAGCTTCAGACATGGCTATGGTGGGGTTTACTGGACACTTGAGGCGATAGTCACCCGTGTAAAATCGACACTCGGTACAGGGGATTTGATGCATACGTTGGGCGCTAGCGAGGCTGGCTCGTGCCATAGACCACAAGTTCCAACTGGTGAATAGCACCAAGACCCAAGCACTGACTAGACAAATGGGCACAAGGACAGGTTGCAACCAATGGATTACGACGTGCACGATGGTGGCGATCGTCAGCAATATCAACATGGCTAGACTAAAAAATGTGCGTGACAGCATCCTATCAATGTTGCTGCGATCGGGAATCACCACTTAACGAAATGTGAAGTGTAGGAGCATCTAAGCTGTCACCGTGGAGTCATTGAGACACGTGGTCAATGGTCACTGTGCCGTCCGCTGCTACCCAGGCAATGTGGCCAATCCCTCGACGTTGGGCGATCGTCCGCGCAGTCTGGGGGTCATCTAGGGCTAGGTGCAACTCTACCCTGGTGAGGGCTGCGGTCGATCGGAGTTGCTGGGCATGGCGAAAGGCATTGGTGTATGCCTGGGGCGATAGGGGCACCACTAACCAGTCACTAGCAGGCACCTGAGTTGGCAGGTGGTTAGTCGTTAACAGGGACTGCCGCAACTCTTCAATATCCAGGGAAAACCCAATGCCAGGACAATGCTCTCCCCTGGGGTGATAGAGGCTCAGAAGTTGGTCGTAGCGGCCCCCTCGCCCTATAACCCGTTGTCCGCTGGCACCGTCACACACTACCTCAAAGACAATACCCGTGTAATAGTCAAAGGTCTGGATTAGGCTGAGGTCTAGGATGATGGTGTGGTGTTGATCGGTGGGCAGCAACTCTACCAGGGCCTTGAGATTATTGACAGCTTCCTGTTGGGGCAGTTCTAGGGGCAACTGAGCCACCTGTTGGAGCACATCGGCAGGTGTACCCCGTAAATCCATTAACATGAGGGCATGGTGACGCAACTGCTCATCGATGGGTAAGGTTTCGAGGGTGAGGCGATCAAGGTGGGCAATGGCACGGCGCACAGTTTGTCGTAACGGTGATGGAAAGCTAGAGAGAAGCGATCGGGTCAGTCCTGCCTCGCCTAGAATCAGATACCAGTGTTCAACTTGTACCTGTTGCAGGCAATCGATGAGTAGCAAAATCACTTCAGCATCAGCTAAAACACCACCAACCCCCAGCAACTCTACCCCTGCTTGATAAAACTCAAGTTGGCGATCGTGACTAGTGCGGTTTGCCCGCCGAAACACATTAGCGTTGTAGCAAAGCCGCTGTGGATAAGCCGACCCGGCCATGCGGGTGGCCACGGTGCGCACGATAGAGGCTGTCAGCTCTGGGCGTAAACCCAAGACATCATCGTCGGTGCCCTGGAGTTGAATCACCGATGATGGCTGCACAGCTCCTCCTGCTACCAGGGTATCTAGCCGCTCCAGGGTAGAAGTGAGAATTTGATGATAGCCCCAGCGCTGAAAAACCTGATGCAGATGCTGCTCAATCCAACTTGTTTGCAAAACGTCGATCGGCAGTAGATCCCTTGCACCCGCAGGTAGTTGATAAGTCATGGCTAACTATTTCTTCTTGTTGCCACCGCCAAATAGGCCCCCAAACAGACCACCACCCTTGTTAGGAGGAGCCGACTTCGGGGCCGACTTCGGACTAGCAGCGGTCGCCTTGCCAGCAGCAACTTTGTCTAACTGTTTCTTCCCTTTCAGGGCTTCCTCATTGTGAGGTTCAATCTCCAAGGCTTTATTGAAGTGAATGCGGGCCATGGTTATCTGGTTTTGGCTGAGATAAATCGTGCCCAACATACTGTGACACTTAGCATTATTAGGCTCCATCTTGATCGCGTCCCGCAGTTCTAGAATAGCCTTGGCTTGGTTTTCAGCCTTGAGGTAACCCTCTGCCCGTTTGTAGCACTGCTCAGCGGGTGATAGTCGCTGGGTAAACCCAGTGGTAGAAGATGGGGCACTGGCACTCGCACTAGTGGGGGCACTGGTGGCTGGGGCGGTTGACTTTAATGATGTGGTGGAGGTAGAGGCAGCGGGTTTCGCAGTGGATGAAGCTCCTCCACCGTGCTTACGGATCAGGTAGGCCAAGTTTAATTCACTAATGGTGCCGATCGTATCGACGACTTTATCCATTGATGTATATAGTGTGTCTGCTAGCTGATTCACAGCAGCTAAGTAGGCTGCTTCATAGTCACTGGCTTTCATCAACTGCTGGGCTGGTTCGCCCAGATCACCAAATTCTCCCTTGCGGCTCACTTTTTGGCCCATTAACCGCAACAGAGCTGCATACTCTGTCCGCTCTTTCTCGTCAGACAGCTTCTTGTAGGCTGGGTTCACCAACTTCGACAGGAACTCGTTGGCCTGTTGCTTCTCGGCATCGCTAGCTTGCAAAAGGCTGTCGGGATGAAGAAGACGGGCAATTTTTAGGTAACGCTTGCGAATCTCTTTGACCTCCGCATCAATTCCGACACCCAGTATGGCATGGTGGTCAAAGAAATCAACCTTGAACAGCCCACGTTCAACCTGGATTGGCATAGTTCGTCGTCCCGCCTAATTCACTACTAATGTTCTCCTAGTTTACACGCTTACCATTACAATGCCAGTAATGATGCTAGCAATTGCTAGTACGATCGTTGCTAACACTGAAATTAACACAGCACCCAGGTAGAATGGGTTAAATGTCAAGAGTAACGTCTTAACCTTTAGCGCTAGCCCACCCACATCGTCAACTAAAGATAGCAATTCGCGCAGGGCTGAACCAAGAGAAAACAAGCTCCCGATAGCTAGCTGCTGACGAGCACCTGTCTGCAAAAGGTTCTGAGCTTGACTGTACGAGTCATCCAGGGTTGCACTGATAGCATTGATGAGTTGGTTGACTTCATCCACTAGCCCAACAGCTTTCTGAAGGGCAATGTAGAAAATGCCAAGAACGATCGCGGGTAAGGCCAGCACTACTAATACGGCTACAGCCGTAAGTACCGAGAAGTTGAACAACTCTTGCAGAAATAGCATCAACCAAAGGGCTGAGAGAGCCGCTACAACCAATAGCAACCCTACTGCTCCACGACTACCCCTGGCAAAGCTGGCAATCCGCTGAGCTAAGGGCAACAGCTTGTTACGAAGCAAATCTAGCGTTTGGCGATCGGAGTTGAGTTGCTCAGTCATAGGGCTGGAGCGATGGTTGCTGCTATAACACCCCTAACTTACCACGTAGGATGCAAGCAGTGCCTTGTTATTTGCTGAACTGAAGTGCATCTCAACCAATAGCTTGGTAACACAGCGACTACTAACCAATGACCAATAGCCAACGGATAGCATAATGGGATAGATAAGCACAGAATGGACTGATTGCCGTGACCGAACAACCAGTAACAAATATTACGGTTCTAGGGGGGGGTGCTTGGGGCCGTGGGTTGGCCATGCTAGCTCAGCACAAGGGCGGCAAGGTGCGAGTATGGTCACGGCGCACAGGTGAATCCTTGGCAGCCGCGATCGCTAACTGTGATTTAGTGGTGTCAGCAATTGCCATGGCAGGTGTGGCAGAGATGGCTGCTCGGTTGCAAACCATTGGGCTGCCTCCAGGAACCATTCTGTTAAGTGCCACCAAGGGCCTAGAACCGATGACTAGTCGTACCCCATCTCAAATCTGGCAGGCAACCTTCCCTGACCACGCCGTCGTGGTATTGTCGGGGCCAAATTTGGCAAAAGAACTAGCCTTAGGTCTGCAAGTCAGAATCTAAAGGCAGCAACGATCGTTCAGCAGGTGTTTGCATCCGATCGCTTCCGGGTTTATACCAACCAAGACCCATTGGGTACGGAACTAGGCGGAGCATTGAAAAATGTGATCGCGATCGCCGTCGGTGTTTGTGACGGACTGCAACTAGGCATGAATGCCAAGTCTGCCCTCATTACCCGCGCCCTACCAGAAATCATCCGCATCGGCACCCACTTAGGAGCACAGCCAGAAACCTTTGTAGGTTTGTCTGGCCTGGGAGACCTGCTCGCCACCTGCAATAGCCCCCTCAGCCGCAACTATCAAGTGGGGTTCGGCCTAGCCCAGGGCAAATCACTATCAGAGGTGCTAGCAACCCTAGAGGGCACTGCCGAAGGCGTGAGCACTGCCCGTGTGCTAGCTGACCTAGCTAGCCGAGAGCATCTCACCATGCCGATCTGTCACTTAGTAGCCCAATTGTTAGACAACGCCATCACCCCCCAAGCAGCCGTGTACGCTTTAATGGAACGGGATCTCAAGCCAGAGTCCTGCAACTTGTTCTGATAGGAACATTAAGGGTAGACATAATGCTCTTTGTGGTCTTTGTGCCTTCGTGGTTCGCTACTAGCCCCACCCCTAGTCACCCTACACCTCATCAGGGTCGATACCCTGGGAGCGGAGATAGGCTGCCAAGCGTTCAGCCCGCTGTGCCTCCTGCTCAGCCCGTCGTGCCTCCTGCTCAGCCCGCCGTGCCTCCTGCTCAGCCCGTTGTGCCTCCTGCTCAGCCCGTTGTGTTTCCTGTGCTAACAACTCTGTATCCGTGGGAATCCAGACTCCATTCCGATCGCACCAGCGTAACCACAGGCGGTGAATGCCGTCATACTCTCCTTCCCACAACCCCAGCCCTAGTTCCAACTCTTCAATCCATACTAAAGGGGCGCGATCGCTCAAGGCCTGCTCTTGATAACTCCCACCCACCAGCTTAAAGAAGCGCAGCCGATTATTGTAGCGACTAAAAACAAAGTAGTAAGGAACCTTGAGAATGCGCTCATACACTTCCCATTTTTCCGGTATGGGATCAACTCCTGGAGGAGGGGCTTGGCTTGTCCCCCTACCATTGGTTACACCTTCAGAAGCTTCAGTCATGGCCGGAGGTGGGTCAGTAGCCTCATAATTACTAGTCTCATAATAAGGGCCTAAATCCCCTGCTTCTGTTCCCGGAGAGAGAAATTCAACCACCACAAAGGGATCAACCCCCTCATGCCAACGCACGTAGCTCATCCGTAGATCAAATCCCCTGTACAACCGGGGCACCCCAACCACGGCAAACCAATCTGGACGCTTGTAGCGCAGGGGATAGCGAGGATCGTAGTAGAGGTTTAAGTCTTTAGCCGTGAAAACCTGATCAGGATAGTAGGCAGGAGGTCGGAAGGTATGGCTGAGAAGCGTTGGCTGCAAGCTATGGTATTCGTCAGGCAATCCGGGTTCTCCTACTTCTTCGCTGGGCAAGTCATACATGTCGGGCAACGTTTCACTTGGTGGCAGAGGTGGGTCACATTGCGGAATGTAAACTCGCTGCCATTGGTTTTCAAGCCGTTCCATCGTTCACCTCTCCGTTTTTCCTCCCGACTTCGCTGCTGCCTATGCTCTCACAACCTAAACTCTCACAGAGAGAGTGTAAGGTAGAGTAAGTCAATTGTTCTATATCCTAACAGAATTTAACCAGATGGCACCTCTTCTTAATACCCACTCACCTCCTAGGATTACGCCTGTTCGATCGCTGCTACCATCCCTAGCGCAAGCGGAACAGATAGCCCTAGCACCGCATCAAGCCTAGCAATGGTTATAGAACGTTAGCACTGGTGCCATATCTCAACCTGCTAGAGTATTCACTCTGGATCCAAAAACTCATCCCCTGCTCACCCCCTTGCGCTAGGCAGCTTTTGAGTATACTAGGGTCATCTTTGTCCTAGAGTTAGGGAAGGAATGTCAAACTGCGCTAACCTTACTGAGTCAAGGGCAACTGCCTGTTCCTAGTATATTCCTGTATAGCAGAATACAACCATGACAACCCGTAATGCCATGGCCACTCTTGCCCTAGAACCAACATACCTCAAAACCTGGACGGTGATGGAGTATCACCGCCTGAGCGAGATGGGACTGCTGACGGAAACCGATCGTACTGAACTCCTCGCTGGACAGATTATACTCATGGCTGCTAAAGGCACCCCCCATGTCACCTCTCTACGATTGTTGGTGTATGAGCTGAATACCTTGCTGCGTGACTATCCTGTTGTGGTGATCACTCAAGATCCTATTCAACTGGATGACCAGTCGGAACCAGAGCCAGACTTGGCGGTTGTTCGCGGCACAGTGCTAGACTACGCCGATCGTCATCCCCAGCCCAGCGACCTGTACCTCGTGGTAGAAGTGGCTGACTCCACCCTAAAAAAAGACTGCGACATCAAGGACAAACTCTATGCCCAAGCAGGCATTGCTGACTATTGGGTGCTAGATGTAATCAACCGTCAGCTTCACATCTTCCGTAACCCCACTCCCCAGGGCTACACCAGTCACCTAATCCTTTCAGAACCCAACCAGATAGCACCCCTCGCCTTTCCTGATGCCTTACTTACCTTGACCGCTATCTTGCCCCCCAAGGCAGAGTAACCACTCAGTCACTAAGTCTTAATTGTTCTTGTTTCACACCAACCGCTAAAGCTCCCTAAGTAATAAGTTGTACATGGCAAAGTAGACAGCACCAAGAGAGCCATATGACTGGAGCTTAACCCTAGCGACCTAACCCATGCCCAAGACGAATACCTCAGTGACCTGATTCCAGAGGCTAAGCTGGGTGGCTGCCCCCGTAGCGTTGATATGTGTTCAGTTCTGATTCTATATCCTGGGTACTGGCTGCCCGTAGCGTGCCCTACCCAGGGACTTTCCCCCCTTGGCAAACGGTTGATACCTATTTCCGCATCTGGCGCAATCACCAAACCTAGGTGAGGATTCATGAGCGTCTCCATCTCCGCTACAGCCGCAAGCATGGACGCAAAGGGTGGTGGAATTATTTGGTAAAGGTGCAGTGCTCAATCGCAGGCTCTAGGTCGCTAAGCTGGATATCTATAAGGTCGCCGCTTAATCTCACTCTCCCTTAAGTCGAGGTTTGCCTCCTTTCTCAAGCAGGCAACAATGCTGACTGAGGAGTCTTACTCAGGGGTAGTTGGCTTGTTAATCGGGCTAATGCTCACAAGGGAATCTTTGTAACCAGGTGGGCGATCGTGTCAAGTTTTTTATGGGCAAATTGGGGAAAGCAATCCTAGCCTAGGCTTCAGGCGCTAGGTTCTAGTCACTGTTACGGATGCTGGGGAGGTACTATCCTCCTCAGTACTATACGGGGATAAACAACGTAACCGGGAAGTTAATCCGCTATACTGACAAAGAGTTTCACACTGGGTGCAACCAATGGGAACTCGGTACTGTTTCTGTGAGGCCAGCCGTGGCGCTATCTCCGATTCCTAAGCAAGGTGGTGGTTGGTTAGATCCCACCGACCCTGCATTCCCTACGATTCAATATCTGTTGTCCACTCAGGGAATTCGCGATCGCTGCCACTATCTGTTTGAGCTAGCCCGTGCTAACCAACTTGCCCACTTTCGTTGCGAGTTGAGCCAGTTAGAAACCGTTGCTGACTATGTGATTCAAACCATGCAACAAACCTATCCTACGGGCAACATCCCCATCCATAGTCGCTGGCGACACTTTGAGGCAGGTGGCATTAACCGCATAGCCACTTTAAATGAACGCCTGGCAATGATGGATCCGGTGGAAGCTGCCCGTAGCCACATAGACTTGGTAGTCACGAGTGTGCTGCTGGATGCAGGGGCTGGGGCTAACTGGTATTATCACGAAGCTGAAACTGGGCAGGTATTTCAGCGCTCTGAGGGTCTAGCAGTTGCTAGTTTTCACCTGTTTCTGCAAGGTGGATTCTCAAGCTGTGCCGATCGTCCCTGGCAAGCAGATGCGATCGGTCTACAACAATTCACTACAGACCGCTTGCAACAAAGCTTTCAGGTTACTGATACTAATCCCTTGGTCGGTGTTGCTGGGCGAGTTGCCCTTATGCAGCGCTTGGGTGCTGCGCTGTACCAGTCTCCAGAGTTGTTTGGTGTCAATCTGCCCCGACCTGGCAACCTTGTGGATTATCTACTCCGAAATGCAGTCTCCAGTACCCAGGCAGGAACGATCGCCATGGTACCAGCCTCGCAACTATTGGCCGCCATATTACGGGGATTTGGATCCATCTGGGCAGGACGACTGACCCTAGCAGGAGTGAATTTGGGGGATGTATGGCCCCATAGCGCCCTACCCGATCGAGGGCTAGGTGCCCAACTTGTCCCTTTCCACAAGCTCAGTCAATGGCTAACCTATTCCCTTGTGGAACCCCTACAATTGGCAGGAATCACTGTTACGGACTTAGAGTACCTCACAGGATTGCCAGAATATCGCAATGGTGGACTATTTGTGGATTTGGGTGTCCTGCGACCTAAATACCCAGAAGTCACAGGTCAGCCCCACACTCCAGGCTCAGAGCCGATCGTGGAGTGGCGTGCCTTGACCGTAGCTCTGCTCGATCGCCTTGCCGATCTGGTTCGTTGTCGCCTGGGACTAACTGCTGCTAAGTTTCCGCTCGCTAAATTGTTAGAGGGGGGTACGTGGGCTGCGGGTCGTCGCATTGCTAGGGAGTTGCGCCCTGGTGGTGTTCCTCCCATCCAAATTGTGAGTGATGGAACTGTGTTTTAGCCACAGGCTAGCCTATTCTCCAACTTGTGACGATCGCCATCCCTGTGTAAAGTGGTGAAATGTCTGTTATCAACCTGCATGGACTTCAAGTCACAAGTTCACCAACACTTTGAGCAGATTGCTCCAGTTTTAGATCAGTGGAACCAGCGCAATCGCTATTATTATCGAGATCTGGAACGTCTGCACCAATTTCTAATTCCGCCCAACAGCCGTGTATTGGAAATTGGTTGCGGTACGGGTGATCTACTCGCTGCCGTTACTCCTAACCTTGGTGTTGGTATTGACTTTTCAGCAGCTATGGTTGCCATTGCTCATCGGAAGCATCCCCACTTGCAATTTCATTGTTTGGATGCTGAACAAATCTCGGCGATCGACAACCCAGTGTTAGAGGCTGCTCCGTTTGATTACATCCTCTTAGCTGGTGTGCTGGGCTATCTGAGCGACATTCAAACCGTGCTAGACCAGCTTCATCAGCTTTGCCATCCCAAAACTCGGCTCATACTGACCTTCCATAACTACCTGTGGGAACCTCTGCTCCACTTGGCTGAGCGGCTGGGGCAGCGCCGTCCACAACCTCAGCAAAATTGGTTATCCATGGCAGACGTGATGAACTTACTTGCTATCACAGACTATGTGCCGATTAAACAGGGGCGACGATTTCTGCTGCCAAAGCGAATTCCCCTAGTAGCAGACTGGATTAATCGCTATCTAGCGCCCCTGCCAGGAATTACCCATTTATGTCTCACAAATTACGTGGTTGCCCGCCCCCACTATGCCAGCTTATCGCTTGGCGATCGTCCTGCTCCTACTTGTTCAGTGATTATTCCAGCTCGCAACGAAGCTGGTAACATCGCGGGTGCAATTGAGCGCTTGCCCCGACTGGGTAGCCATACTGAGGTCATCTTTGTGGAAGGCCATTCCAGAGACAACACTTGGGAGGCGATTCAACAGGTGATGCAGCAAGCCAGCGATCGTCCACATCTGACCATCAAGGCTTGGCAACAGACGGGCAACGGTAAGGCAGATGCTGTGCGTTTAGGATTTGCCCAGGCTACTGGTGATATTTTGATGATCCTAGACGCAGACTTAACGGTTCCCCCTGAGGAGTTGTCTCATTTTTACGATGTGATTGTTTCTGGGCGAGGTGAGTTCATCAACGGCTCTCGATTAGTGTATCCACGCTCGGCTCAGGCCATGCCTTGGCTCAATACCCTAGCCAACAAGTTCTTTGCTTCTGTATTTTCATTCCTGCTGGGTCAGCGGTTGAAAGATACGCTGTGTGGCACTAAGGTGTTATGGCGATCAGACTACGAACGCATTGCTGCTGGGCGTGCCTACTTTGGTGAGTTTGACCCCTTTGGCGACTTTGATTTGCTGTTTGGTGCTACCAAACTCAACCTACACATCGTAGAAGTTCCCGTTCGCTACCAGCCTCGCAGCTACGGACAGTCCAATATTGCCCATGTGCGCGAAGGGCTAGTACTGTTACGGATGTGTGGCTATGCCTCTCGCAAGCTGAAGTTTATCTAGACCTGCCATGACAAAACGCCTTCTATTTATTAGCAATGGTCACGGTGAAGACTTGAACGCTAGTTTGGTGTTGCAAGCAGTCATGACCATAGATCCCACCGTAGAGGTGGCTGCCTTGCCGATCGTCGGTGAAGGCAATGCTTACCGTCGCTTGGGAGTGCCGCTACTAGCACCTACGCAAACCATGCCCTCTGGTGGTATTTTTTATACCAATCAAGTTGCTCTGGCGAGAGATTTGATTTCTGGATTGCCGCTGTTGACTTGGCAACAAATCCTAGCCGCTAGGGCAGCAGGCAAAACTACAGATTTAGTCATGGCAGTAGGGGATATTGTGGCAACTGGATTTGCTCGCCTTACGGGTTGTCCCTACTGTGCGTTTATTGTTTCTACCTCTAGCTATTACGAGGGCACGTTACGCTTGCCTTGGCTGATGGAGCGGTGGCTACGATCGCCCCGTTGTCTCAAAATTTTCACCAGGGATGCCTACACTGCCCAAGATCTACAGCACCGAGGCGTGAGCAAAGCTTTGTTTGCAGGCTATCCAATTATGGATACCCTAACCCCTACAGGTAAGGACTTAGCCTTGCAGCCAGATATACCCATGGTGGCACTGCTGCCGGGAAGTCGCTTGCCAGAGGCCCGTCACAACCTAGTGCTACAACTGCGCCTATGCCAAGAGATTTTACGCCAGCAACCTATGCAGTTTCGGGCTGCCCTGATTCCTAGCTTCTCCGAACAAGACGTGCAAGCAGCCGCCCAACAAGCAGGGTGGAGTTATCAGGGTGAGGGTGTACTAACCATGGCAGGTAATCCAGCTATCCGCTGCTATTGGGATGCATTTCCAGATATTTTGCACCAGTGCACTTTGGCGATCGGCATGGCAGGCACTGCCGTAGAGCAAGCTGTGGGGCTAGGGAAACCCGTAGTGCAAATCCCTGGCCGTGGACCTCAGTTTACCTATCGATTTGCTGAAGCCCAGATGCGATTATTGGGATCCTCAGTGCAGACGATCGGCGATCGTCCCGCGACTCCAGAAATCCTACGGCAAGCTGCCCAAGCTGTAATTCGCACCCTGGACAACACTGACTACTTAAAGGCCTGCTGGCTCAATGGCCAAGAGCGCGTAGGTGTAGCAGGTGGTTTGGCTCGGCTGGCCCAGGAATTGCTCCTCACCCTAGCCCAGCACAAAGTTCACTAGCTTGCCAGGGACGACGATCGTCTTCTTGACATCTTTGCCCTCTAGGTACTTTTGCCCCACCTCAGACTCACGGGCATACTGCTCCAGTTCTTCCTTAGTGGCTGTAGCAGGCACTTGAATGGTGCCACGGGTTTTACCCATAACTTGGATGACTAGAGTAATTTCATCAGCCACAAGGGCAGCGGGGTCGTAGCTTAACCAAGCTTGCCGGTGAACTGAGTCAGGGTTGCCCAACTGCTGCCATAGGTCATCGGCAATGTGAGGGGCAAATGGAGCTAACAGCAACACAAGGGCGCGAATACCCTCAGCGTACACAGGCGAGTTTTTGCAGGGAGCATCTGCTAAGGCATTGCTCAGCTTCATCAACTCAGAAATAGACGTGTTGAACTGGCACTCTCTCAGATCAATCGTGATTTCCTTGATGGCCGTGTGGATGGCGCGACGTAGGTCTTTTTCGTCCTTTGTCATCTGCCTGTCATCACTGCTCATCTGTCCATCATCTCTATCCCTTTGCCCAGAACAGGGGGATGAGGGCAATATTTCCTCTACGAATTCTGTAACTAAACGCCAGACACGGTTAAGGAAACGGAACTGTCCCTCTACATCGGCCTCATCCCACTCTAGATCCTTTTCTGGTGGCGCTTTAAATAGCACGAACATGCGAGTGGTGTCGGCTCCATACTTCTCTAAGACAGTCTGGGGAGCCACGCCATTGTATTTAGACTTAGACATGGTTTGGAAAGAAACGATTAGGGGTTCCCCCGTATCAGGATCTTTAGGATCGTTGGGATCAACCTTGTGGGAAGGGATCCACTTGTCCTTACCGCTCTTGTTGGGGTTCATATAGGTTAAGCCCTGCACCATGCCTTGGGTGAGCAGGCGCAGGAATGGCTCGTCAAAGTTCAGCAAGCCCCGATCGCGCAACACCTTGGTAAAGAAGCGGGAATAGAGCAGGTGCAGAATAGCATGTTCAATGCCGCCTACATACTGATCCACGGGCATCCAGTCGTTAGTCTGGCGAGGATCAAACGCCTGAGAACTATTACGAGCATCGGTAAACCGCAAAAAATACCAGGAGGAGTCTACAAAGGTGTCCATGGTATCAGTCTCCCGGCGGGCAGGAGTGCCACAGCTAGGGCATGGCACATTCACCCAAGACTCTAGCTTTGCCAGGGGTGAGGCTCCGCGCCCTGACAGCTCCACATCCTCTGGTAACAATACAGGCAACTGGTCATCGGGAACAGGGACGATGCCACAGGTAGGGCAATGGATGACCGGAATCGGCACACCCCAGTAGCGCTGCCGAGAAATCAACCAGTCTCGCAGGCGATATTGCACCCGCTCCTTACCAAAGCCCTGTTGTTCGGCATAGGCAACGATCGCTGACTTACCTGCCACCGAGGTCATGCCATCAAACTGTCCCGAATTCACCATGATCCCCGGTTCAGTGTAGGCAGCTTGCAAGACAGCCTTGGGATCACCGCCTTCGGGAATAATCACGGTCTTGATGGGCAACTGGTTGCGAGTGGCAAATTCAAAATCTCGCTGGTCGTGGGCAGGTACCCCCATGACTGCACCAGTGCCGTATTCCACCAATACATAGTCGGCAATCCAGATGGGGATTGGTTCCCCTGTAAAGGGATTGATGGCCATGCCCCCAGTAGGCACACCGCGCTTGGGTTTGTCTTCAGCGGTACGATCGGTCTCACTCTCTGCCCCCACCTCTTGGATGAATGCTTCTACCACTGCCCGTTGAGCTGGTGTCGTGACTTGCAGGGTCAGGGGATGTTCAGGTGCTAGCACCACATAGGTGACCCCATAGACAGTATCTGGACGAGTTGTAAACACGCCGATCGCAGCCTCAGAGTCAACAATGGGAAACTCTAGGTATGCCCCAGTGGATTTGCCAATCCAGTTTGCTTGCATGGTTTTCACTCGTTCGGGCCAGCCTTCGAGCTTGTCTAAATCTGCCAATAACTGCTCTGCATAGTCAGTGATTTTGAAAAACCACTGGCGCAACAGGCGACGCTCCACTAAGGCACCAGAACGCCACGATCGTCCCTCGCTGTCTACCTGTTCATTGGCTAGCACTGTCTGATCAACGGGATCCCAGTTAACAGCAGCCTCCTTCTGGTAGGCCAATCCTGCCTGGAAAAATTGCAGAAAAATCCACTGCGTCCAACGGTAATAGTCTGGCGAACAGGTTGCCAGTTCCCGCTCCCAGTCGTAGGAAAGTCCCAATTGCTTCAGTTCGCTCCGCATCTGGGCAATGTTTTGGTAAGTCCACTTGGCAGGATGCACACCGCGATCAATAGCAGCATTCTCCGCAGGCAGGCCAAAGGCATCCCAACCCATGGGATGTAACACACGATACCCCTGCATTCGCTTGACACGGGCAATCACATCCGTAATGGTGTAGTTGCGGACATGGCCCATGTGCAGGTTGCCGGAGGGATAGGGAAACATTGACAGGGCATAAAATTTAGGACGATCGTCAGCATCGGGGGTACGGTCTAATCCTTGCTCTGCCCATATCTGCTGCCACTTTGCCTCAATCTCTGCTGGGTTATAACGCGACTCTGCCACAGTTCTGCCTCTTTCTTGCACGATATCCGACTGCACATAACCATCATACCTGTGAGTTTTCCATCTGCCATGTCAGAATCAGGACAGCAATGACAATTGCTCTGGATAACCTTACTAGCCACAAGTAACGGTACTAGCGATACAGTACTTATACAGACCTATGGTCTACCCTTAACCCAGGATAAATTCTTGCCCTTGCATACCATCTATCTTCATGGCTTTGCCTCTAGCCCCAATTCCACAAAGGCACGCTACTTAGCAGACTGCTTTGCCCAAGCAGGGCTGCCCTTGACAGTTCCCGACCTCAATCAAGGGGACTTTAGCCACCTGACCCTGACACGGCAAATTCAGCAGGTGGAGGCGCTGCTTACCGATGAACCCACAATCCT
>JANWZG010000025.1:0-6567 GCA_025054735.1 Cyanobacteriota bacterium
AAGGACTTAAGTCCATAACAATAACACCGATTCCTCATGTTATGGCTACAGATAGCTTGTAGTAAGGACTTAAGTCCTTACTACGAACTTATGGCCTAGGAGGTCAGCCAAATTTTATTTTTGTTTTTGTTCTTCTTTTTATATAAAGCAAACTGTAAAAGTTCAAAATTAGGGCTTTTTAGTCATGGCAAAGTTTGGTTGTTGAATACAGAAGTAAGGGTACTTTAGAAAATCTCTAAACCGGATTTAAGCCTACGATCGTTTTTGCAGCCCCTTTATTTTGCCGGAGCCTTCTTCCATAATGCAGACACAAGCAACCATCACAAATCACTAAATCATCACGGTGACTGTCTACCTAGTGACTCAACTGCCGACAGATCACCCTTTCACCCCTTAGGAGAGGTCATTATGAAACTTGCAGTTTATGGCAAAGGTGGCATTGGTAAATCCACTACGAGTTGCAACATCTCGGTAGCGCTAGCACGGCGGGGCAAAAAGGTTCTGCAAATTGGCTGCGACCCCAAGCACGACAGCACCTTCACCCTCACTGGCTTTTTGATCCCCACAATTATCGATACCTTGCAAGAGAAGGACTATCACTACGAAGATGTTTGGCCTGAGGATGTGATTTACAAGGGCTATGGTGGTGTGGACTGCGTGGAAGCAGGTGGTCCCCCTGCAGGCGCAGGCTGTGGTGGCTATGTCGTGGGCGAAACAGTGAAACTGCTCAAGGAACTCAACGCCTTTGATGAATATGATGTGATTTTGTTTGATGTATTGGGCGATGTCGTGTGTGGCGGGTTTGCCGCTCCCCTCAATTACGCCGACTATTGCCTGATTGTCACCGACAACGGCTTTGATGCCCTGTTTGCAGCTAACCGAATTGCAGCCTCCGTCCGAGAAAAGGCACGTACCCATCCGCTCCGCCTCGCAGGGTTGATTGGTAACCGTACCTCTAAGCGCGATCTGATTGACAAGTATGTGGAAGCAGTGCCCATGCCTGTTTTGGAAGTTCTACCCCTGATTGAAGACATTCGCGTATCGCGGGTGAAGGGTAAGACGCTGTTTGAAATGGCTGAGCAAGATCCATCCCTTAACTATGTGTGTGACTACTACCTCAACATTGCTGACCAAATTTTAGCGCTGCCAGAGGGTGTAGTGCCCAAGGATGCACCTGATCGCGAGCTGTTCTCCTTGCTATCAGACTTCTACCTCAACCCCACCCAGCCTACTGCCAACTCCGAGGCTGAGCTAGACCTAATGATGGTGTAGCCCTAGGTCTGAAGAAAGCGTTGAGTTTTGGGGATTTCATGCCAAGGTTCGGTAGCGTAAACTCTCGGAACTCATCACGTCATTCTGGGAGCATTTGTGAACGTTGAACAACTCCGGCAATCCCTCAAGGTGAAATGGTTAACCTACTATCGAGACAATCGCCAGTGGCTGAGCCGTCTTGGAGTTTGGGTCACTTGTAATGGCAAGCGCCGACCCTCGTCTAGCTTTATCTTGGCAACACTCTCAGTGGTAGAGCCGCAATTCACCCAGTTGTTACCGTTAATTGTGGATTTGACCAACAATCCCGATCGCATCGTGGAAGCCTTGGGGTTAAACCTCAACCCAGACGAAGAGCTAAAGTCTGCTTCGGTGCAACGACTGTTGAACAACTCACCCAAATTCTTGCCCAGTGGGGGTTGTACCACAGACATTCCTATCCCCTTCAGCTCAACCGCCGAAATCAACGCGATCGATGAAACCTGTGAAGGTAAATAAATTAACAACCCCTTTTGATTTCTTACCTCGTTACTACCTATGACATCCCTAACTGAAACCCAACCCCAAGCATTGCAATTTGAGTGCGAAACAGGCAATTACCACACCTTTTGCCCGATTAGTTGTGTGGCTTGGTTATACCAGAAAATTGAAGATAGCTTCTTTTTGGTGATTGGCACCAAGACCTGTGGATATTTTCTCCAGAATGCGATGGGGGTCATGATTTTTGCTGAACCACGCTACGCCATGGCAGAACTGGAGGAGGGCGATATTTCTGCCCAGTTGAATGATTATGAGGAGCTAAAGCGCCTATGTTTACAGATTAAGCGCGATCGTAACCCCTCAGTCATTGTTTGGATTGGCACCTGCACTACGGAAATCATCAAAATGGACTTGGAGGGTATGGCTCCTAAGCTAGAGGCTGAAATCGGCATCCCGATCGTTGTTGCCCGCGCCAATGGGCTGGACTACGCCTTTACCCAGGGAGAAGACACTGTGTTGGCAGCTATGGCGCACCGTTGCCCTGACAAGGCTCCTACCAGTGAAACAGAAAGAATTGAGCGCAATGCCATCCAGAAATTGCTCAACTTCGGACGCAAGCAGGATGACGTAGCAGCAGCAGAGTCTGAGTATGTCGATCATCCTCCCCTAGTGCTATTTGGTTCCCTGCCAGATCCAGTGGTTACCCAACTGACCCTGGAGTTGAAAAAACATGGGATCAAGGTCTCTGGCTGGTTGCCTGCCAAGCGCTACACCGAACTGCCAGTGATTGAAGAGGGCTATTACGTGGCAGGGGTGAATCCGTTCTTGAGTCGCACAGCCACTACCTTGATGCGGCGGCGCAAGTGTAAGCTGATTGGGGCACCATTTCCCATTGGCCCCGATGGCACCCGTGCCTGGATTGAGAAAATCTGCTCAGTATTTGGCGTAGAACCCAAGGGCTTGGCAGAGCGAGAGGCCCAAATCTGGGCTAGCTTAGAAGACTACATTCAACTGATTCGCGGAAAATCCGTGTTCTTCATGGGCGACAACCTGTTAGAAATCTCCTTGGCTCGATTTCTGATCCGCTGTGGCATGACTTGCCCAGAAATTGGTATCCCCTATATGGACAAGCGCTACCAAGCCGCTGAACTAGACCTGCTGGAGAAGACCTGCCGAGAGATGGGGGTACCGTTGCCGACGATCGTCGAAAAGCCAGACAACTATAACCAGATCAAGCGCATTCGAGATCTGGGTGTGGATCTTGTAATCACAGGTATGGCCCATGCTAATCCCTTAGAAGCACGGGGCATTAACACCAAATGGTCTGTAGAGTTCACCTTTGCCCAAATTCATGGCTTCACCAACGCCCGTGACATCCTAGAACTGGTGACCCGTCCCCTGCGTCGCAACCATGCCCTCAAGGATTTAGGCTGGGAGAAACTAGTGCGAGAAGAAGCATAAAGCTCTCACCAAAGAGACCTCTTCACTCGTCGCTCTACTGGCATCACGCCACTTTTTCATCAGTTGGTGTAGGTCGCCTTGCTTTTATGGCAATGGGTGCATCCCACTCACGCAAATAAGCCCTCATCTCCCAGCCCCTCGCGAACAGGGAGTTGGGAGAAGGGGAACCAGACTGGAAGTCTTCCTCTCTGTCCTCAAGATACAAGGGTGAGGGCCACACAAGAGGGATACGCCCTATAGCGATTCCAAGTAGCAATGAGACACTAGGCGATGCAATAACCGCGAATAATCTCATCCAACGACGTATTTGGAGCCGAACCCCAACCCCTCTCCTAAAGCGCTATCCATGATGCAAAAGTCTCTAAAAGCCCTACTAAACAATGTTTTCAGTTTATCATCACCCAAAATCTAGATGGGGTAAGGGATTCAGAGAATCTCAGGTGCAAACGAACCTGTGAAAACCCAGCCATGACTGGATCAATGACTTCATGAAAAGTAACTCGCTGAAACCTTTGTGCAGTAAAGGTTCTGGCACGTTTCTCGTAATGGATAGCCCAAAATGCAGGCGAGGGGTTTAAGTATCTCTTTCTAACCTGGAATGACTATGGCATCCCCTCTTAGCTTAGCTCTATTGGGTTTGGCGCAGACTTGACTAGAATGTGCAAGAACTCTTCACCCTTGGAAAATGCATCTGCTAGTACGGCTGACATTCCCTTTACTCGAAATGGCCCATTCAAGTTTCGGCGACGGCTGAGAAAGTCAGTAATTTGATAATCGTCTACGTAGATAACGCCATTCATAGCATCGCGCACAGGTTTGATGATGTTGTCGTTGTCAGGAACCCCGCTCTCATTCCACGTTGCTTCAAAGTAATGGGTAATCACAACCTGAAGCGGTTCACCTGTGGGTGGATTTTTCCAATAATTACGGGCAGTATTGTGTACAGTCTGACACCAATCACGCAGAATTTGTTTGTTCTTTGTTTGATGGGAAACGGGTTTACCCACAACAACAAACTCGAATGGTAATAGTTGAGGATGGATAGTCATAGATATATCCTTAGAAACTAGGCTAAGATTTGAATTTTTTTGACTCAACTTAATCCGCAGCTAATTGACTAATCACTAAGTCAACTCTTAAGTCAACTCTAGTAATTAGTTACTAAGCAGTGATGATTAAAATCATCACTATTGTCAGATACACACCAACATGAACGAGGGTATTTATCGCCCTGAACCGCGATCGTCATCCTCGTAGAAAACGCTAGATCGATGTTTTGTCATGGCATTATCCTCGCGGAATGATCAAGATTAGCCAGGTTATAAATAGACATCAATTGCTCAGCTTTAGCTTTGGCCGCATTCCGAATAAATTCCGATCGATTCTCTCCGGCTAGGAGTATTACCGTGTGAATCAGCTCTAGTTCAACGCTAGAAAAGCGGATAGGAATAATATGATACCTCGTCAATCTATGCATTGTCTTTTGTAAGATACAACAAATATATTTTGTACACTACAATAGACAAAAATCAAGTAGGCTATCAAAATTTTTGGGGAAAAACTCAATTTCCCTACAGATGTATAGAGGGGCATTGCCCCTAGAGGGTATATATCCTATTGCTAAATTATTCCTTTATGCTGCAAGAATGAAGTCAGAATCAATCTCAGAGATTTAGTTAGATTGTGCGGTGAGGATATTACTAGCTCATGTCTCTTAATCACGTGGTGATTGCCAAAATTCTCGATAAAATCAATTTGCGTCAAGAGTTAAGGTTAGCCTGTCGTTTCTTACTGGAAGTTAATGAACACGACGGCTACGATCTGTTGATTCGCGCTAGGGATCAATCATCGGCTGATGCAATCGCCCGACTTGGAGTTGATTTAATTTGCTGTGCTGCGTCGGTGATACCAATGCGTTATCTAATGGTTTGGGGTCCTAGAAATGGTAGGCCATTGATATTTCCTGCCAAGGAAATTCTGAGCCAGTTGAAGGTGCATCAACTCACTGTGAGCGATAATGTACTTGACTTCAAGACTTAGCTGCCTAGAGAGTGCTACTCAGAGAATCAACTGTTTACATGCAACTGTTTACAGTAATTACATTAAGTGCTGGGCAAGCCAAATTTCCAGCGATCGCAGCCAGTGTTTCCAAGTTTGGCCATCATCGGTAATTGGCTCTACCAAGATAGTAAACAGACCTAGACGATTGCCTGCTAACACATCAGTGAACAGTCGATCGCCCACCATTCCTACCTGTTGGGGGGGCAATGCCATGGCCGCCAAAGCTTGACGAATCTTGCGGCGAGATGGCTTGCCAGCTCCGGCTAAATAAGGCAAGCCTAGAGAATTTGCTATTTGTTGGATTCTAACCTCATTCAAATTATTGCTTACCAGCCAGATGTTTGCTTCTAACTTTAACTGGGTTGCCCATTGAACTAGCTCAACAGACAACTGACTCTTTGACGTAGGCAACAGAGTTTCATCCACATCTAAAATTAAGCCCTTGAGACCATGCTGGGCCAAAAGATCTGGGGTAAGGCTTAAGACTGTTGTTCCTAGGGTTAAGTCGGGTTCCAGCAAGGCGCGCCAAGACATAGGGTTGTTAAAAGAGAGATTGTAAACTGGCTATTGGGTCGTGCTTCTAGGTCTTAGTCCCATTATTTGAGCTGGGATTACCCTTCACTAGGGTATCTTGAATAGTGTTGGCTTCTTGCTCGATTAAGGCCGCAACTTGCTCAGTCAAGGCTTCTGGATTCATAAAGACAATCTTAGAGTTAGGGCTTTCACTCAGCTTAAAGCTAGAGTCCATATATCCCTTGGCAATCAAAAACTGCATAATCTCCCTGGCATTTTCGCCTTGCAGTGCTTCAGATATCTTTTTCACGTAGGCTAGCGTGCCTTCAGCCTCTACTTCGGCTGCTCGTTTCTTTCCTTCTGCTTCAGAGATTGAGGCCTGTCGCTTACTGCGAGCAGCACTTTCCAACTCCAGCGCCTCTAGAATCTTGGGGGTGGGGGTAATGCTCTTTACTTCCACACGAGTGACTTTTACACCCCACGTTTCTGTCACCTTGTCCAATTCTAGGAGCATGGTGCGGTTGATTTCTTCCCGCGAGGAAAAGGTTTTTGACAATTCCATTTGCCCGATCGCCGATCGCAGGTTGGTCAACACCAGTGTTTTGATTGCACCCTCCACGTCTTCAACATCGTAGTAAGCAACTTTAAGATCAACAACTCGCCAATAGACCACAGCGTCTACGTTCACCGGTGAGCCATCTTTAGTGATAGCTTCAGTCGGCTCTACATCGGTGTATTGCTCACCAGCAGTGTACTCACAAACAATTGTGTCGAACAACGGCA
>JANWZG010000025.1:6577-9587 GCA_025054735.1 Cyanobacteriota bacterium
GTTCAACCCTGGCTTTAGGGTTCTTTTATATTTTCCCAAGCGTTCTACGATAGCCTGATCGCCCTGACGGATAATTTTGGCAGACCCCGCAGTATAGCCGATCGCAGCTAACACAACAGCAGCTACAAACGCAAGCACTGAAGACATAGGTGTGAAACTCTCCTAGCTCAACCTAACGAGGAGCATATGTCCCTAGTGTACTCGCTTTGGCTGAAAACCATCCCCACCTTACAGATCCCTTGAGATCTGATCCTGAAAACTATTACATTAAGGTAAACAACTGTAAAGTCACACTCATAATCCTGCTGTTATCAGATTCAGTATCCATGATGCGATTTAAGATGCCTAGTCTCACGTCATTCGCTCTTGTTGCCCAACCGTTGCTAATGAGGCTAATGGCTTTATTGCTGGTTAGTCTGACTTGCATGCTAGCAGCACCAGCCTACGCCTATGACAACCCTGAACTGTTGCCAGATAGCCCCACAAATGTCATCGATTTGGCAAGAACATTGACGGCCATCCAAGAGGCTCAGTTAGATCAGGAACTGTCAGACTTTGAGGCAGAAACAGGATGGAAACTGCGAGTGCTGACTCAGTTTGATCGCACTCCAGGCCGAGCCGTCAAGGAATTTTGGAACCTAGACGACAAAAGTGTGATGTTGGTGGCCGATGCCCGTGGCGGTAACCTCTTGAACTTCAGCGTGGGCGATGACTTGTATCCATTACTGCCACGCACGTTTTGGATAGAGCTGCAAACCCGCTATGGCAACCAGTTCTTTGTGCGTGAAAACGGCGAAGATCAATCAATTATTCAGGCTATTCGTTCCCTTGAGTACTGCCTACGTCGAAACGGTTGCAAAGTGGTGCCAGGGTTACCCAGAGAGCAGTGGATTCTGACCTTAATTACCTCCGTAGTGGGTGGGATTGTGCTGGGATTTGCGTCTCAACCCCGTGGCGGCAAGCCGTTTGCATGGCAGTGGGCACTAATTTTCTCGCCACTGTGGGGTATCTTGTTTATTGCTTTCGGGATTGGGCCGGTAGTGACGCGAACAACGGATTGGTTACCTCTGCTACGTAACATTATGGGATTTGCGATCGGTGCCCTGGTAGCCTACCTTACCCCCATGTTAAATCAACCGTCCCCATCATCAGAGTAGCAAGCTCCGTTGGTGATGTACTGAATCTTAGCTGCGCTAGACCCTAGTTGTTAGGAACTTGGCTGGGTATGATTCAGTCTGTAAGGATTACGGGTTGTTAAGAGTCAACGATGGTTAGGGTTAGGCAATTCGGTGGACGGTTTACAGTGCAAGCAGCGATAGCTATGGTGCTAGCGGGGATAGGCACAGCGCTTACTTCGCCTGCTCTAGCTCAGATCATTATCGCACCGCCACCTGTGATTATCGTGCCACCGGATGTAGTTATTGTGCCGCCAGAGAAGCGTCCAGTGCTAGTGGAGTTTGAGGCATTGGGTAAGGACTGGGGCAGTGTCTGGGTTAACGGGCAGGAGTTAGTCACGTTTCGGAATTTTAACCGTCGGCAAGCGATCGCCCTCAAACCTGGAGCCTATCGGATTGTCGTTACAGGCACTACGCGCATGGATGTGTGGGATGCTGGTTACCTTGATGTCAGTAAAGATACCAACATTATCCGCATCCGTGTTGCTAAAGGTTACCGACTCATGCCCGTTAGTCAACCGCAGGTATGGTTGCCTGATAGCAATTTGGACTGGATGAGGGTGTGGCACTGAGGGCCATCGTCAAGTTTATTGCTTATGATGGCAATTACGGTTCCCCAACTTCAACGACGTTAATTAACAACCTTGAGCGATCCAACTATTCCTAGTCATCCCTACGCTTGGATTGAGCAATCTCTGGCGACCATCCGGCGGGCACGGTGGCATCGCAGCGTAAAAACAATTACCGGCTTGCCCGGTGCAGAGGTTGTACTCGACGGTAAGCTTGTAATTAACTTTGCTAGCAATGACTATCTGGGGCTGGCTGGGGATGCTCGGCTGATTGAGGCAGCGATCGCAGCGACCCGCACCTACGGCACAGGCAGTACAGGCTCTCGCCTGCTCAGCGGTCACCGACTATTGCACCAACAGCTAGAACGAGCCATCGCTGAGTTAAAGCAAACAGAAGATGCCTTAGTGTTTAGTTCTGGCTATTTGGCTAATGTGGGCACCATCGCTGCCTTAGTGGGTAAGCGAGACCTGATTCTTAGCGATCGCTATAACCATTCCAGTTTGAAAACAGGGGCGATCGCCAGTGGAGCCACTGTTCTGGACTATGACCACTGTGACCTTACTGACTTACAGCGCCAGCTTAGCCACCACCGCGCAGCTCATCGTCGTTGCCTAATTCTTACGGATACAGTATTTAGCATGGATGGTGACCTCTGTCCGTTGCCTGAAATCTTAGACTTAGCAGCCCATTTTGACTGTATGGTGCTAGTTGACGAAGCCCACGCCACTGGTGTGCTAGGAACTACAGGTGCAGGGGCGGTTGAATATTTGGGTTGCACGGGCAAACCCCTAGTTCAGATGGGTACTCTCAGCAAAGCATTAGGCAGTCTAGGTGGCTATGTTGCAGGCTCTCGACCTGTGATTGACTTTTTGCGCAATCGTGCACCTAGTTGGGTCTACACAACAGCACTGTCTCCAGCAGATGCGGCTGCTGCTTTGGCAGCAATTCATATTGTGCAAGCTGAACCCCATCGCCGAACTCAACTTTGGGAAAAAGTGCACTGGTGGCATCACTACTGGTCAGAGATTGCAGGTCGATCGTCTCCACCGCCGTCTGCTCCACCCATACCTATCATCTGCCTGCCCTTGCCAGATGCGGCTACTGCTCTCCAGGTAGGTCAACAGCTACTGCATCAGGGGATCTTTGCTCCGGCAATTCGTCCGCCAACGGTGCCCACTAGCCGAATTCGCCTGACTCTGATGGCAACTCACCAGCGGCATCATCTCGAACAACTAGCCTCAGTGCTGGCATCGACTCTCTATAGA
>JANWZG010000025.1:9597-16555 GCA_025054735.1 Cyanobacteriota bacterium
GTGATTCCAACTGCCAGAGACAAAACTTGCCAGTAAATTCATCGCAGGTCGTATTATCCACAACCTATGCTTCTAGGAAAACATGGCAAGCCAAGTTGATTTGACCTCAAACATGAACACTGTTCTCAAGCCCCATGCATTGCCGCGCCTATATGCAATTACGCTGCACCTTGCGAGCGCTCCATCGTACCGGATACTGTACCGTGTTCACTTGGGCACGCATTCCCCGTGATGCCAATGGTGAGGTTGCTAACACTGTTGCCCTTGCCCCCAACTGGATGATTAAGACGCTTTCTCCGGATCAAAGCTAGACCCAAATGGCTTAGTTGATTGACCCCACAGAAAAGCTGGTGTTTGCCTATCTGGCTATCAAAGGCATTCTGGTTTTCGAGGCAGCGGACGATCGCCTACCCATGTCTGATTTTGCTAAACCAGTTGTCCTAACGATTGGGGCACCTGTGCAGTTAGTTGGAAGCATAGCCATAGTTGCCAAATTTCCAGATGGCTTTGGGGGCAAATTGGCCAAACAGTGAGTAGTACCTTGCTGACTCCCAGCCTTTGTCTTTTGGGCAGATATGCTGCTGTATATGGTTTACCTAACAACCAGAACTCTACAGATTGCCTTGGTGGTAGCAAGGGTTTTGCCGAGTAACTGTCTATGCCTTTTTGGTGCAGTACTTCAACAGTTCAGTACTGTGGCTTCTAGAAAGCTATTGGTCTGCCAAGTTGTAGCCCTTTTAACCATTCCTCACCTATTGTTGTACATGGTGCCACTAGGCAGGCGTGACTACGCTACGATAGCGCGTCTGCCACTACCGCGGTAAAAAGTATTCTGGCGGCGAGATACTCTGGCTAGGTTTTCAGTTCGTGTTAGTTTGCTGGTTTCACTCGTATCTGCGATCTTAGCTGCATCTTGAACGCAAGAGAGTGCTAGGCCAACCAGCACGAAAGTAAATAGGGAAACAGAGATAAGGGATTTCATAGGACTCACCGTTCTCTAAACGTTTAATCCTCTTTACGCTTTGGATGAGTCGTGTCCGGAGAAAACGGGTGATTGAGCCTATAGCCATATGGCTGATTTCCATAGGTTTTTGAGCACTGCCAACTTACGAAATGACGCTAAAGAGATAAGTGACTGTATGGCAGTCAACAATAGAATTTTGCGGCTCTAGACGTAGCTTTGTGATGCCAGATGGGCTGATGATGTGGCTTTTGCGTAACTCTGGCTGCCAAAGAATTGTATTGTTAGACAGTAACAATTCTGAGCAACTGGGAAGGGCGATCGCTATGGGCAAAGTCGGAGTTTTATTGTTAAATCTGGGTGGGCCAGACAAGCTAGAGGATGTTCGTCCTTTTCTCTATAACTTGTTTGTTGATCCAGAGATCATCCGGCTACCATCCCCCCTATTGCAAGCACCTTTGGCTTGGCTCATTTCCACCTTGCGAGCCAAAAAGTCTCAGGAAAATTATCAAAAAATTGGGGGTGGTTCACCCCTACGCCGAATTACCGAAGCTCAAGCTCAAGCATTGGAAACCGAGCTGCTCAACAGTGGTCACCAAGTCAAGGTTTATGTTGGGATGCGGTATTGGTATCCCTTCACAGAAGCCACGATCGCTCAAATTAAGCAGGATAGGGTTAAGCGGCTTGTGATTTTGCCGTTGTATCCTCAATTTTCCATCAGCACTAGCGGTTCTAGCTTTCGCCTGCTAGAGCGATTGTGGAATTCAGATCCAGTCCTGCAAACGATGCAGTACACAGTGGTGCCATCTTGGTATCAGCATCCAGACTATTTGCGATCAATGGCTGAATTGATAGCCCAAGAACTTGACCAACTGCCTCAACCAGAGCAGGCCCACATTTTCTTCAGTGCCCATGGCGTGCCTGTCAGCTACGTAGAAGAAGCTGGAGATCCTTACCAGCGGGAAATCGAAGATTGTGTCACCCTAATTATGAAGCAATTGAATCGACCAAATGCCTACACATTGGCCTATCAAAGTCGAGTCGGGCCGGTGGAATGGTTGCAGCCCTACACAGATGAAGCAATTGTTGAGCTTGCTCACCAGCACGTCAAAACCTTAGTTGTAGTGCCAATTAGCTTTGTTTCAGAACATATTGAAACCCTAGAGGAAATCGATATGGAATATCGAGAAATTGCAGAACATGCTGGCATTGAGACCTTTGTGCGGGTACCTGCCCTAAACACCTACCCTACCTTTATCAAGGCCCTAGCCAATCTAGTGGTCACAGCGCTCCAAGAGCCTCCTGTGCACTTCAGCGATACAGTCCGTCCACAACCAAATCTGAAAAACTATCCTCAGGGGCCTTGGGCTTGGGGACTGACTCCTTCGGCTGAAGTGTGGAACGGTCGGTTGGCAATGTTAGGGCTTCTAGCTGTGGCTATAGAAATACTGTTAGGTCGGGGACCACTGCATAGTCTTGGCTTGCTATAGGTTAGCAGTCTTCTACAGGCAGGATTTTAACTGTTGTGGAATTGCTAGAAACACCGCACTATTTCACCATGTATTGAGTTATTGATCCAATTCAGCTATGCCAGACTCACTGCGCTCTCGCCAACACCCGCTGATTTGTCAGTTGGCAACTTGTATTGAAACGATTTGGCAAACCCAGTTAGACCTGTCTCCCTTTGCTGTTCCAGAGGGGTTAGGCTATGTCGAAGGTTCTCTAGAAGGGGAAACCCTAGTGATTGAAAATCATTGTTACCAGGCTCCTCAGTTTCGGAAGTTACATCTGGAATTGGCACAGGTTAGTAATGGACTAGATATTCTGCACTGTGTAATGTTTCCTCGTCCTGAGTATGCGTTGCCTATGTTTGGCGCTGATTTAGTGGGCACTGGGCGGGGTGGCATTAGTGCAGCGATCGCCGATCTGTCGCCCATTAGTGCAGATCACACCTTGCCAGACCACTATCGTCAAGCCCTCTCGGCACTACCAGAGTTGAATTTTGCCCAGCCTCGCGCATTGCCTGAGTGGGGAGACATTTTTTCTGAGTTTTGCCTATTTGTACGACCCGCAGGAGCCGACGAGGAAGCAGCTTTTCTTCAACGTGTGCAAGATTTTTTGATGCTGCACTGCCAAATGGCTAAGGCAACTGTGCCGTCAGATTCCGAGGCTGAGATTGCTGCGACGATCGCAGGCCAACGCTACTATTGCACGAAGCAGCAGCAAAATGACAAAACTCGCCGAGTGTTAGAAAAGTCCTTTGGGGTAGAGTGGGCAAATCGATACATGACTACAATGCTGTTTGATATCGTTGATCTAGCCTAGAGAATCTAGGTGCCGCTTCAGCAGCTTAAGCCTCTAGCCTTTAACCAAAGGATAGAGAGATACCCGATAGAACGCTTACATCATTAGTTCTGCAATCTCATAATCCAAAATGATCGCATTATTCATAGGGTGGACTTTATGGATCCAAACATTATTGTCCTCTTCCTAATCACTTGGTAATCCATGCTACAAATTTAGAGCAAGGAGTGTAGGAATCTGTTAACGCTAGCAATCGTGCATAGTTTGGGATTCATTAATGGCGCAATTGCAAACTAGTGTAATCGGACAATCGCAAGCCAATCGTCAAGCCCGTAGGCGGCTGGTTACAGAGGTGACGATCGTCGCTGGGGTGGCATTGCTGCTGTTGTTGGTGATTCCACCGTTACTGACAGCCGCAGGTCAAGGCGTGCGGGTCAACCAACTAGGGCGATTTCTGTCCCTAGCCATTGCAGCCCTAGGTATTGACTTGATTTGGGGATTCACCGGACTGCTGAGCTTAGGGCATGGCATCTTTTTCGCCCTTGGTGGCTATGCCTTTGCTATGTACCTGCAACTGCAAATTCCTGCTGGACAAATTCCTGAATTTTTCACGCTGTATGGTGTGACTGAACTTCCCTTTTTCTGGAAGCCTTTTTACTCCTTTCCCTTCACCCTAGCGGCCATTGTGCTCGTGCCGACTGTCGTTGCCACTGCGATCGGCTATCTGGTCTTTCGCAACCGCATTCGGGGAGTCTATTTCTCCATCTTGACCCAAGCCGCGCTAATTGTGTTTTTTAACTTCTTCAACGGCCAGCAGAAACTAATTAACGGGACGAATGGTTTGAAAACAGATACCTCTATGATCTTTGGCTTGCTGGCCAGTGATCCCAAGGTTCAAGGAACACTCTACACCCTCAGCGTCCTGTTCTTAGCAGCGGGCTATGCCCTCTGTCGATGGCTGACCAGTGGTCGTATGGGGCGACTGCTAGTTGCCATTCGAGACGATGAACCTCGTGTGCGCTTTTCTGGCTATGATCCCACTTGGTTTAAAGTCTTTGTGTTTGCAGTTTCCGCTGCCTTGGCAGGCATTGCTGGTTCACTGTACACCGTGCAGTCTGGAATCATCACCCCCAAAGCTATGGATGTTGCCTTTTCCATTGAAATGGTGATTTGGGTAGCTGTTGGTGGGCGTGCCACGCTGGTAGGTGCCATTCTGGGAGCATTAATTGTCAACTTTGCCAAAACCTTGCTGAGTGAACAGTTTCCGGCCTTTTGGCTGTTTTTCCAGGGGGCGCTGTTCCTGTTGGTGGTAACTGTATTGCCCACTGGTATTTTGGGTTGGTTGCGTACTGACGGCTGGAACTGGGCACGATCGCTGATGGGTCGATCATCAAAAGTCAGCACCTATCCAAGCTTAGAACAGGATCCAGAGATAGAGTATGAGCGGAAAAATCTTGGAGATTGAAAACCTGACCGTTAGTTTTGATGGCTTCAAGGCGGTCAACAACCTCAACTTCAGCATGGATGAGGGTGAGTTGCGGGTAGTCATTGGCCCAAATGGTGCAGGGAAAACCACATTTATGGATGTAATTACAGGCAAAACCAAGCCCACGGAGGGCAAAGTCTTTTTCAAGGGCAAAAATCTGCGTCCCTACTCTGAGCATCAGATTGCTCGTATGGGCATTGGACGCAAGTTCCAAACTCCACGGGTTTACTTGAAACTAACCCCCCGCGAGAACTTGGAGCTATCCTGCGCCCGTCAGAAAAATGTGTTAGCAGCGCTAGTAGGAAAGGTATCCCCCGCAGAAAAACGAACAGTATCGGGATTGTTGGAGACGATCGGCCTCACGCTGAAAGCTGACATTCCAGCCGAACTCCTCTCTCACGGAGAAAAGCAACGCTTGGAAATTGGCATGTTGGTGGCACAATCTCCTGACCTGCTGCTTGTAGATGAACCCGTGGCTGGCCTAACCGATGAAGAAACCGAAAAGGTAGGCGACCTGCTGCTAGAACTAGCTCAAAGCCACTCGATCATTGTTATCGAGCATGACATGGAGTTTGTTCGTCAAATTGCCCGTAACGTGACTGTGTTGCACCAAGGCTCTGTGCTATGCGAAGGCACCATGGACGAAGTGCAGAACGATCCTCGTGTCATCGAGGTTTACCTAGGGCAAGCTGAAGAAGCCCACGTTTAGATTTAACCTTTGCGCTTAGCCAGTGGGTTTGCCAGTGGCCTAGCCTTCCTTATTAATGAAGGGTAAAAGGGCGATCATGCGAGCACGTTTAACAGCGGTTGTTAAGTCTCGCTGTTGCTTAGCCGTTAGCCCTGTGATGCGGCGAGGCAAAATCTTACCCCGCTCAGTAATGAACTTACGCAGCAAATCTACATCCTTGTAATCGATCGGATCTCCAGGCTTAATCGGGGAAATGCGGCGGCGGAAATAGGTCATAGTCAGTTATTTAATCTCCTTATGGACAGTGTGCTTGTTGCAGTGGGGGCAGAATTTTTTTAGCTCCAACCGTCCAGTCGTGTTGCGACGGTTTTTAGTAGTTGTATAGCGAGAAACACCGGGCGATCGCTTGTCGGGGTTGGTACGACACTCGGTGCATTCTAGTGTAATGATAATACGAACGCCCTTAGCCATAGGTTATGTGCCAAACTGGGATACAAAAAATGTGCTTATTTCGCAAACGCGATCTCCTATTGTTTCACACGATCGCGAATTTGAGCAACTAGTTGACGGATTTTTAGGTCTAGTGAGTACCCGCGTCGATAAACAACCAAGGTATTGGTGATGCGGTCATGAAGGGTTTGCAGTTGCTCTGGATCCGATAATACAAAGACAGCATCGATCGCCAAGGGCAGAATCAGCAAGATATAGAACGACTCACTGGGCAAAATTCCTCTGCTTAGACCAATTAATGCCAACAATGTCTCAACGCCAACAATCGTTTCTCGCTTAGCTAATGTCGTCAAGTCAGGTGTGCGCCGCCACTCTAGGCTGATGATCCGCATATCAAATGCCCATCGTCCCAAACTTTGCCCTTGACGCTGATACGGGATAACAACCCGCAAGACTAGCCAAACAACGAAAAAAATCAAGCTACTTAGTAGGGCACTCTTTACCCCAAAGAGAGCACTGGTTAACCATGCAGCAATGCCATCTAGCCCCAAGGCTGCCCCTCGCCGCCAAATGGGCACTTCTGGGGGGCGCAAAACAGGCAGTTGTGGTCTGGTAGGCATAGGTTTAAATCAATCAAAGGTTTGGTGTAATCACCGATAGTTATGCTTTAATCTCCTGAAACGATTCTCATCATACGCAATACTAAGCAGTGATGTCAGGCAAGTTCACTAACCGTCTAGCCCAACTTTACTAAGCTCATTGTGTGGAAGAATGCTGCCAAGCCGTGTTTTACAACTAGCTAAGCAAGGTAACCCCTCTGCGATCGCAGCGTTAATTAGCCAAGCCCTACAATCTCGTGGGATGATTGTGCAGGGTGGTATGAAGAATGGGCATCTACAACTGCTGGTTAGAGCAAAAGATGTTCCGGATCCAAAACAGCTCGTGCCATTTCTGTATCAGGGGTTAGTGAAGTTGCAACCAGAGGCAATTACGATGGTCAAAATCTATGGTCAGGGTGCCAATAACAACTATGTTGCGTGGCGACGGGCTATTCAGCTACCGGTTTCTG
>JANWZG010000026.1:0-4544 GCA_025054735.1 Cyanobacteriota bacterium
CCTTGCGCAAAGAATGGCTCGACAATCAGGGTCTTGCAAGGCTGCATAGAGTTGCTCTAGGCGTTGCTGGTCTGTGCCAGCGAAATACCCCCATCGGCGGTCAAGAGTAGCTGGCACCTCAACTCGATAGCCGCGCTGTTGCCAAACGGCTATGCCGCGCTCTATAGCAACTCGATTAACCACTGTGCCACTGGTTGCAATCACGCATAGACGATCGCCTGCTTGCAATCGCCGAGGCAGGCCATATTGATGAGTTTGTGTCGAGGCTTGCTCCATAACATTACTTGATGACAATCGCGCAACAATCCTGGCATCACGACTGCGTGAAATCTTGCGTAGAATCTAATGATTTTGCGGAAAAGAGTCCGTAAAAATCCAGATGTAACTGGCATTACAGCGGCCTATGATTTTAGCATCGATTTAGAGCTTGTTTGATTCTACAATGCTGTCTGATTGGGAGGTTGAAACGTTTACTAGCACTGCTGAAAGACAAAGTAGCTAGACAATTGTTCTAGTGAATACCTCGGCGTAGTAAGCGATGTGAGCGTGAGGGTTAATGCTCCTGGTTTTCCTGATTACAGTTGGCTAAAGCCATCTACATGACAGCTTAAGTATTGTAGAATCCGAAGCCATCAAGGTGTTTAAGTCGCTAACAGGGTGGGCATTACAAACCAACGGTGCATCTCGTTGTGATCTTTATCAAGGACAACCTTTCCAAACTTCCGCTATGATGATTGGCGAATTGGGGAACTTGACGCGGTTGAACTTGAACATGCTTGAAGTTGAACGTGGAATAGCTATCGTCGCTTGCACTCTGCCCTTACGTTGACATTTGACCTATGTCCATATCAGTTGCACGTGAATTAAAAGGTGAAAGTTTGCAGCTTTTACAAGATTATTATCGATCGCCCTGCCCACAGCTCCGCAACCAATTGGTGGAAATGAATATGGGTTTGGTGCGTCGAGAGGCTCACCATTGGGCTAACCAATGTGGTGAATGCTATGAGGATTTACTGCAAGTTGGCAGCATTGGGTTAATTCGAGCGATCGAACGGTTTGATATTACCAAAGGTCATGCGTTTAGTTCATTCGCCGTGCCCTACATTCGAGGAGAAATTCAGCATTATTTGCGAGACAAAGGTTCCTCAGTAAAAATTCCTCGTCGTTGGGCTGCTCTTCAGCGGCAAGCTGCTAGCATTATCCAAACATTGCAAGCTCAACTGAATCGCTACCCCACTGATGCTGAGATTGCATCTGCGCTAGATATTTCAGTTCAGGAGTGGCAGGATATTGTTCTGGCTTGCCGCAACCGTGTGCCCTTGAGCTTGGATGCACCCGTGCGTGATGACGGTGAGGATGGAAGTAACTCCTTAGGTGAGCTAGTTCCCGATGGACGCTACCGAAGCTTTCAACTTGCTCAAGAAGATCAAATTCGGCTGCAACAGGCATTGATTCAACTTGAAAAGCGCACTCGCCAAGTTCTGGAGTTTGTGTTTTTGTATGACCTTACTCAAAAGGAAACAGCGGAGCGGCTGGGCATTAGTGCGGTGACGGTGTCTCGCCAAGTTAAGAAGGGCTTGACCCTGCTAAGAAAAATGATGTCGGGTTTTGAAGGGTAGCCGGAGGAGCGTATGGCTCAACTCCCACTCGTAGAAATGGCCCGGCAGGGAGATGAGTGGGCGATCGCGACGCTACTCAACCAACGACTGAAAGCAGCGGGGTATACTGCACGGGTGAGGTTAGAAAATACCTGCCTGCAGGTGATAGTGGAATCGCTGGAGCCACCTAGTCAACGTTCTGCTGTAGCTCTTGTGGGCAATGTGCTCCAACGCCTATCTATAGCCTGGGCAGAAACGATCGTGATTTCAGGCAAGGCCACGACGGTTCAGGCCCCTGTTTGGCAAGAGACCCTCAGCTTTTCACCATTAGCTTCTCAGGCTGTTCACTCTTCATCTGCGTCGTTTGACAACTATTCACCTCCTCATCAGGCGAGCCATCGGGCAATGCACCATTCACCATCACTGACTCAATCGCTATCACCACCAGAGCGATTACGTCTAACTATGCCCCACACCTCTACCGACTTCCTCAAGTTGGGATTCATGGGCTTTTTGACAGTGTATGCGATCGCTGGTCTCACAGCAGAAGACTACAGTGGTGCCTTTACGTTTCTGCACGGGGTAGACCTGATTATTCACGAAGCAGGCCACGTTGTATTCAGCATTGGTCGCATTTTTGGCGAAACCTTCCTAGGGGAATTGATTTACTTTGCCGGAGGGTCACTATTACAAATCATAGTGCCCGCTGCGATTGTGGGTAACTTTTTGCTGTCTGCTCAATACTATGCAGCCGCTGTAGCCCTCTATTGGCTAGCCCAAAATTTCACCGATGTTGCCATCTACATTAAGGATGCCAGCGCCATGGAGTTGCCATTGTTAGCTGAGGGTTTAATTCATGACTGGAACTACATTTTAGGCTCTCTAAATCTGTTGAATTGGGATCAGGCGATCGGTGGCGTTGTGCATTTCATTGGGGTTCTGTTATTTATTACTGCTATCTCATTTGGAGTCTTTTGCGTGATTGGCCAACGGTTTCTCTATCCCCAAACCTCCGCTCGCTTACAGTGAATCTCCGAGGTAGATGCCTAGCCCCCGTGCTGTCTGCACCAGCGTGCCGTTGGGGTCAACAGCGCTATAGTGGGCGATCGCATCAATAATCGGCACATGGACAACTCGGCGTTCTTGCCAACTGACCATGTAGTCATACTTACCTTCGGCAATCAAATCGACTGCTGCTACCCCAAAGGCCGAGGCAATGACTCGATCCAAGGGGGATGGGGTTCCGCCTCGCTGCACATGCCCCAAGGTCGTCACTCGAACATCAGCACTGGTACATTCGGTGATTTGGTCAGCGAGATACTGCCCAATGCCACCGAGACGAGCTTCCCCATGGCGATTCACCTGCTTCACTTGTTGACCATCTTCAGTGCAGACCGCCTCTGCCACCACAATCAGGCAAGAGTTGCGTCCCATCTCATGCAACCGCTGGATAGAGCGACAAACATTGGCGATCGTATAAGGAATTTCAGGAATGAGGATGATATCGGCACCGCCAGCAATGCCCGCACTAATAGCAATGTGCCCGGCATCGCGTCCCATGACTTCTAAAATCATCACGCGGGAATGGCTGGCCGCTGTGAAATGTAGGCGATCGAGAGCTTCTGTAGCAATATTGACGGCTGTGTCTGCGCCAATACAGTGTTCGGTAATCCCCAAATCATTGTCGATCGTTTTGGGTACAGCCACTAAGTTAATGCCACCTCGCTGCGCTAATTTGCGTAAAATTGCGAGGCTGCCATCGCCACCAATGCCAATGAGAGCATCCAGGCCCAGCAGACGATACCCTTCAATAATGTCGTAGGAGCGATCAACGACTCGCCCATCTGCTGTACTAAACGCAAAGGGGTCACCTTTGTTGGTAGTGCCCAGAATTGTGCCGCCCATGGTCAATAGGGAATGGGTGTTTTCAACCGTCAGGGGCAAAATTTCTGGAGGGCGCTGCAACAGACCATGGGTAGCCCGACAAATGCCGATCACTTCCCAACCATAGTGCAAGATGGCATGGCAGGTCACAGCCCGAATGACAGCATTTAGCCCAGCGCAGTCACCACCACTGGTGAGAATGCCAATACGTTTATGTTTGCCCATAGCTCTTACTGTCAATGTGCGATCGTGAAATGGGTAGCACTAAACTGACTCAAAGCTTTGGACATAGGGGTTGACAGCAACGATACTGCCCCACTACTGCTCGTCTAGAACTACCACTTGACTCCGAAGGATGCCTAGGGAGGAACTATACCTTCATTCAAGTTTCAGAGATTACCGGAAAAGGGGACGCTTCTCACCGTTGGTTAATGAATTGCTACGATACACCTGCAAATTTGCCTGTAGCTACAGCAATTAGCCAGGGTTAACAGTTATGGTCATCCGTGTTGTCAATACCTTAGCCCTATCTCAGCCCTACCTATCTCAGCCCTAGTAGCGTTGGGGTTTCTTCAGCAGCTATGGTGGTGATGCGGGTGAATCCCCAAGGTCAACTAGAGCTGGTTGGTCAACTAACCGCCCTCTAGGAGGTAGTTGAGGTTAGTGCACTATTGAGTTGGGTTGGCTGACTAGACTGTGGGTTTGGGTTTCTCGATCGCCGTCAGGTCGGGGTCAAGTCAGGATATAGTCAGAGTTAGCTATACAACATTTGAGCAACTGCGGTAAATCTATTTATGACTGTGACGGCAAACCCTGCACCTCGACTTGCATCTCACGTGGTTAACGGACTGTTAGCCATTAAGCCTTTAGCCAACCTAGCCAAGCACCAAGCCCGTGCCATGATGATTAAGCGGGCAGCAACGATCGGTGTTGATTGGCACCAGGAGGTAGCCGCGTTGCGATCGCGGGGCAGTGATATAGCTTTTTCCCCTGAATGGGAAAGGGATCTAGCAACTATCCAGACTCCTAGCTTCGTCTATCCTGACTACTATCTGCGCTCGT
>JANWZG010000026.1:4554-16119 GCA_025054735.1 Cyanobacteriota bacterium
TGGGCTGGGAACCTGCGATGGAAGTGGAGGTAGCTGCCCATGCGGTTCATGCCCGTATTTGGCCTGATAGCGGTGCCAATGGTGATGCGCGACTACGCCAGAGCTATCACCAGATTCTGAAGCAAGCGATCGCCCCTACGCCCAAGGCCATTCTAGACTTGGGTTGCAGTGTGGGCATGAGCGCATTTGCCTTGCAGGCAGTGTTCCCCCAAGCTCAGATTACGGGATTGGATCTGTCGCCCTATTTTTTGGCCATCGCCAACTACCGTAGTCAGCAGCGACAAAACGCTGGCAGTTGCAATCTTCCGATTCGCTGGGTGCATGGGGCAGCCGAGTCTACCGGACTACCAGAGGCTAGCTTTGACTTGGTATCTGCCTGTTTGCTCTATCACGAGCTGCCCCAATCTGCTGCTCATGCTATCTTGCGAGAGGCACGACGGTTGCTGCGTCCGGGTGGTTATCTAGCAATTATGGATATGAATCCCCGATCGTCCGTCTACGCATCAATGCCGCCCTACATCCTGACATTGCTCAAAAGCACCGAACCCTATCTGGATGAATATTTTGCTCTGGATATAGAGCAAGCCATTCTAGCGGCAGGGTTCCAGCGTCCTGCCATCACACCCAACACACCCCGGCACCGCACGATCGTGGCCCAAGTCAAGTAGCTTCCTTCGCCGCAGGAGCTTTGTTGACCTGTTTCTGAATCAGGCCAAGCCGACCAGCTTGGCGCTCAGTTCCCACATGCGTTCAGCCTTCTCGTCATCGCTAGCCTCAGGCGATACTTGCTGCACAAAGGATTTGCCATCCTTGCGCTGGCGGTTGCCCCAACTCCAATACACGCCAGACTTAGCATACTCAGGATCTGCCACCACTTGCGCAACGCGATCGCCAGCCAATTCCTCTGAGACAAAGCCACCGGTAATATACTTCTGGAACAGGGGAAACAACTTTTGAAATAGGGGATAGTGGTTGCGGAATAGAGCTGTAGTAGCAACACAGCCAGGGTAGAGTGAGTTAAAAATGATGCCCGTAGACTCATGGAACCGGCGGTGTAGCTCGCGCATGGTCAACACGTTGCAGACTTTGCTGTCCTTGTAAGCTTTTACGGGTTCAAACTTTTTGCCATCGATCATGCTAATCGGCTCTTTGAAGCCATCGGCAAAGCCCCGCAGGTCGCCCAAGTCAGGGCGCGGGGGAATCTTGCCGCCCAATTCATTAGGGTTGTGGGTGACGGTGCCTAAGATGACCAAGCGGCGATCGGCAGCAGGTGACTGTTTCAAATCTTCGAGCAGCAGGTTGCAGAGCAGAAAATGACCTAGGTGATTAGTGGCTACGGTCAACTCGTACCCCTCTGGCGATCGCAGCGGCTGCTTGATCAGTGGCATATAGATGGCAGCGTTACAAACCAAAGCTTCTAAACTTCGTCCTAGGGAGCGAAAGGTATTTACGAAGTGGCGAACACTACCGAGGCTAGCCATGTCGATTGGCAGCACAGTATAGGTTCCTTCAGGGATACCCACCCGTTGAATGGCTGCATAGGTCTTCGTTAGGTCGCGACAGGCCATCACTACATGCCAGTTGCCACGCTGTGCCAAGGAACGTGCTGCTTGTAACCCAACCCCTGATGAGGCTCCCGTAATAATCACTGTGGATTTTTGTTGTGCTTCCATGACGTTTTAATACTTGATGAATGAAGTCTTTACTATGGCTCATGTGGAGAATTTTAAAGCACGAGATCTCCCATCAACTGTTGCGTTTTGCGATCGTTCTGGGTCATGTGATCCATACCTGCTAGTAATCACCGTGCTGGAGTGGTTGCAACCCGAAGCCGCTGCGATTATCGCAAAGCATTACCAATGCTGAGTCTAATGCTTTACGATAAAGCTATTGCTTAGAATCAAACCCTGCCCATGAATTTGGTTACTCTTCAAACTTGGTTAGACAATACCTCCTTTGCCATTCTGCTACTGACTATGCTGCTGTACTGGGCATCTGTTGCCTTTCCAGCAATTCCCTATCTGCTGTCGTTAGGCAGCACAGGCATGATGATTGCTAACCTTTGCATTGCGGCGTTACTGGGGGCACGCTGGCTAGAGGCTGGCTATTTCCCCATTAGCAATCTCTACGAGTCTCTATTTTTCTTGGCGTGGGGAATCACTGCCATGCATTTGGTGGCTGAGCGCATGAGTCGCAGCCGCTTGGTGGGGGCAGTAACTGCACCAATCGCGATGGGCATCACTGCCTTTGCTACCCTGTCTTTGCCTGCGGGTATGCAAACCTCTGCTCCCCTAGTCCCGGCATTAAAGTCTAACTGGTTGATGATGCACGTGAGCATTATGATGCTCAGCTACGCTACGCTAATGGTGGGGTCATTGCTAGCGATCGCCTTTTTGATTGTCACCCGTGGGCAAGCGATCGTGCTACGAGGCAGTTCCGTGGGCACAGGCAGCTACCGTGAGGGGCGTGCCCTTTTACACAAATCTGAGCTGACTGCATCCAACTCTGCGTCCGCTAATACCCTAGCAAGTTCTACAGCAGGCGTTGCTACCCTCGCGCCGCCCATTGAGATAGCGACTGTTGAGGCTGTTGCACTTTCCCCCCAGCGTTTGAGCTTGGCAGAAATTTTAGACAACGTTAGCTACCGTATGATTGGTCTGGGCTTTCCGCTGCTGACGATCGGCATCATTGCGGGTGCTGTCTGGGCTAACGAGGCTTGGGGTTCCTACTGGAGCTGGGATCCTAAGGAAACTTGGGCATTGATTACCTGGCTAGTGTTTGCTGCCTACCTCCATGCTCGAATTACCAAGGGTTGGCAGGGTCGGCGACCAGCCATTCTGGCTGGAGCCGGGTTTGTTGTCGTGTGGGTGTGCTATCTGGGGGTAAACCTGCTGGGTAAAGGCTTGCACAGTTACGGTTGGTTCTTGTAACGGCGAATTGACCGTGAGGGGTGAGCATGGTTGGCTCATTGGTCTGGACTCCGCTCCATGCTAGGGTGCATCGGGTATTGCGGGCGCGGCACTTGCTCGAACGTAGGCAAGCTGTGCTCATCGCTGTCTCTGGTGGTCAAGATTCCCTCTGTCTTGCCAAACTATTGTTAGATCTCCAGCCTAAATGGGGATGGACTTTGGGGATCGCCCACTTAGATCACGGTTGGCGTAGCGACTCTAAGGCTAATGCTGACTATGTAGAACAACTAGCTCGCGACTGGCAGGTGCCCATCTATCGAGAGACAGCTACCCAAGTTACTACTAGTGAAGCGGCTGCCCGGCAGTGGCGCTATGCTACGCTAGCAAACCTTGCTCAGACCCATCATTACACTGCCTTGGTTACGGGACATACTGCCAGCGATCGGGCTGAAACCCTTCTCTATAATCTGATTCGGGGTAGTGGCGCTGATGGCTTACAAGCGCTGACTTGGCGCCGCTCTCTAACTCCCTCGGTGCAACTCGTGCGTCCTCTGCTAGAGGTAACCCGGTCTGAAACTGCCGCCTTTTGCCAAGAATTTCGCCTAAAAATTTGGGAAGATTCCACTAACTACGACACTACCTACGCCCGCAATCGCATTCGCCAAGAATTGCTCCCCTACCTCAAAGGTGTGTTCAATCCCCAAGTTGAGCAAGCCCTGGCTCAAACGGCTGAACTATTGCAAGCCGAGGTGGACTACCTAGAACAGGTCACTGACCAGATGCGCCAACAGGTGCAACATCCTGAACGTCCTGGCCTTAACCGCTCTGTGCTGAAATCCCTTCCTCTTGCCATTCAGCGTCGGGTTGTGCGTCAGTTCTTGCTTGGGGTGATGTCTAGCGCCCCTAACTTTGACCAGATTGAGAAGATTGTAGGGTTGGTAACCGCCCCAAACCGATCGCGCACGGATCCTATTGCTGGGGGTACGATCGCCACCGTTGAAGATGACTGGATTTGGCTAGTAAGCCAGGAATCTTGAGCAGTTAGCACATAGGTTTGTCAACTGGACACGCGCCAATCTGGTGCCATACTTAGGGCTTAATGAGATTTAGGGCTTAATTGGATACGATATACTGACACAAACAGCAGGCACGGGGAAATAACAAGGTATGCTGGCGCGGATTTGGAGTGCATCGCTGATTGGTATTGATGCGGTCAAGGTGGGGGTAGAGGTGGATGTTTCTGGTGGGTTGCCCGGAATTGCCGTGGTGGGCTTACCCGATACAGCCGTACAGGAGTCGCGGGAGCGGGTGCGAGCGGCACTGAAAAATGCTGGCTTTGCCTTCCCCATGCGACGAGTAGTGATAAATCTAACGCCTGCTGATCTACGCAAGGAAGGCCCTAGTTTTGATTTACCGATCGCCGTGGGTGTGCTCGCTGCCTCAGAACAAGTGGCTGTGGATCGTTTGGATGACTACCTATTTTTAGGGGAAGTATCCTTAGATGGGGCGCTGCGTCCAGTGGCAGGTGTACTGCCGATCGCAGCCGTTACCCAGTCCTTGGGGATTAGGGCAATGATTGTTCCAGCCGACAATGCTAGGGAAGCGGCGATCGTCAATGGCCTACAAGTCTATGGACTTCAGCACCTATCAGAAGTGGCAGATTTTTTGAACAATCCTGATCGCTACGCCCCGCTGCATATTGACACCTCCCAAGCCATGCAAGCCAAACAGTTCACAGGCTTAGACCTGCGCGATGTCAAAGGCCAAGCCCATGCCCGTCGTGCCCTAGAAATTGCTGCTGCTGGAGGGCATAACCTGATTTTCGTCGGCCCACCCGGTAGTGGCAAAACCATGCTAGCGCGGCGGTTACCCGGTATCTTGCCACCCCTCAACTTTGAAGAAGCCCTAGAAGTGACTCAACTCTACTCCGTGGCCGGTCTGTTGAAGGAAAAAGGCTCACTTATTAATCAGCGTCCGTTTCGCAGTCCTCATCACTCAGCATCAGGGCCATCCCTGGTAGGAGGAGGTAGCTTTCCGCGTCCAGGAGAAATTTCCCTCGCTCATCGGGGGGTATTGTTTCTAGATGAGCTGACTGAGTTTAAGCGAGATGTGCTGGAGTTTTTGCGCCAACCCCTAGAAGATGGACATGTCACCATTTCCCGTACCCGCCAGTCGGTGATGTTTCCGGCCCAGTTTACCCTAGTGGCCAGCACTAATCCCTGTCCCTGTGGATACTATGGGGATACAGTTCAACCCTGTACCTGTTCGCCTCGTCAACGGGAAAACTACTGGGCGAAGCTGTCAGGGCCGTTGATGGATCGAATTGATCTGCAAGTGGCGGTGAATCGGTTGAAACCAGAGGAAATTACTCAGCAGCCAGAGGGTGAGTCGTCTGCTCAGGTGCGAGAACGGGTGCTAATTGCCCGCGATCGTGCCCGTCTTCGGTTCCGCGAGGAGCCAAAATTGCGCTGCAATGCAGAAATGCAGAGTAGGCATCTGCGCCAGTGGTGCAAGTTAGATGACACTACCAAAGCCCTCTTGGAAGGAGCTATTCGCAAACTAGGACTATCTGCACGGGCAACGGATCGCATCTTGAAGGTTGCTCGCACGATCGCTGACCTTGCTGGAGATGAAACCCTGCAAGCTCACCATGTGGCTGAGGCTATTCAGTATCGCACTATCGATCGCATGGCTTAACTCCTCAAATCAAGAAACCAAGCTCTAGACTCAAACTCTAGACTAAAGCTGGCATTGGTTGGGCAGTTCGGCCAATTGCCCGCTCGATGACTGCTAGTTCTGCCATGAGGGTATCAAACTGCTCTGGAGTTAAGGATTGAGGGCCATCGGACAGTGCTTTACTAGGATTGGGGTGCACTTCAATCATCAAGGCATCAGTCCCTGCTGCTACAGATGCTTTAGCCATTGCAGGCACAAAGGTTGCCCAGCCTGTGCCGTGACTCGGATCGATCATAATTGGTAAGTGGGTCAAGGTTCGCAACACGGGGATTACGGCTAAATCTAAGGTGTTACGGGTGTATTGGCGATCGAAGGTGCGAATGCCCCGCTCACACAGAATTACATTGGGATTACCTGCTGCCAACAGGTATTCTGCCGCCATCAGCCATTCTTCGATCGTTGCTGACAGTCCTCGTTTCAGCAAAATGGGTTTGTTTTGTGCGCCTACTTTTTTCAGCAGGGAGAAATTCTGCATATTGCGGGTACCAATTTGCAGTACGTCGGCTACCTCGGCAATTCGCTCTAAGTCAGCCGCATCCATAATCTCTGTAATAATCCCCAAACCACTGGCTTCCCGCGCTGCTGCTAGCAGTTCTAGGGCACTTTCTCCATGACCTTGAAAGGCATAGGGTGAAGTCCGTGGTTTATAGGCACCACCCCGGAGAAACTTGGCTCCAGCCGCCTTGACTCGTTTCGCCGTCTCAATAATCATGGTCTCGTTTTCTACGGAGCAGGGACCAGCAACTACAACTAGGGGATGCTGTTCACCGATCGCGACTACTCCTTCTGGCGTATCCACCAAGACTTCACTTGCTTCACCGTGGCGATATTCTCGACTAGCTCGCTTAAAGGGCTTTTCTACCCGCAAGACTTCCTCAATCCAAGGACTCAGCTCTTGGATACGGAGTGGTTCTAAATCGGCTGTCTCCCCTACCAAGCCCAACACCACCTTATGGGTACCCACGATTTTTTCTGGGGTTAGTCCCCAAGTCTTTAGTTCGTCAATAATGCGCGTGATTTCCAGCTCCGGCGAGCCAACCTTCATCACAACAATCATTGGGGTTCTCTGTCTCCGTTTACTTCATGTTTCTTCACTATAACGTCAATCTTTAGGCGGCGCGAGCATCGGCCTAACTCTCTTAATGGAGGTAGGTTACTGCCGTCCCCTCTTGCCCACTCTTGGAATCACAGACAAGAACAGATGAATCTCCTTCGCTTTGAATTCACCTAAAGCCAGGAACATTGCTGGAATCAGTAGGGATGCGATCGTAAGCTTGACCAAAATCAACAGTCCTGATACTGACCAAGCAACGGCTACGCTATAGATAAGGATGCTGACCAGCAGACTGCGCACTAGGGTAGCGATCGGCGGCAAGACCTGCCACAGGTGATACACCAATGTAATAGACACGATGCTAACAACTACCCCTAAACTGGCAGTGACTGAGGCGGCACCGAGAGCACCCAGGTGAGGAATAGCCCACAGGTTGCCTACTAGGGCCAGTATGGGCAAAGGAACTGTGACCAACAACGTCCAAGTGGGTTTACCTGCTGCTACTAAAATCACCGTTGCGGCTGAGTTACTGACCATGGTAATGGCTCCGAAAAACAGAATAGCCAGGATAGGGGCAGTGGATAGGAAGCGATCACCAAAGATAACCTGCACAATGTCGGGGGCCGCTCCAGCAGTAAGACCAGCCAGAGGCAAGAGCATTAATGTGAGCCGCAAGGCTTGGCGGGCGACGTGTTTTGCCCGGTCTAGCTCTCCTAGGCGCTGAAACTGGCTAAGGTTAGACAGCAGCGTCGGAGAAAAGGACAGTGCCATCAAGCCAGGGATAATAGCTAAGTTTTGAGCAGCTCCGTAGAAGCCTGCCTGCTCAGCAGTGCCACCCAAAGCCTTGAGGCTGAGCAAGTCTAATTTGTCGAAGGTGCGTAGGCTTAAGGCTGAAAGAAATAGGGGAATAGCATAGCCCCACAACTGTCTCATAGGCATGGGTTCATGCTTGTAGATAGAAGGACGCACACACAGACGACCAATGGTTACGTCTACGACTGATGCGCCGATTGTGGCGACGATCGCCCCTGTGACCGATAGTCCAGCCCCTACAAGCACCACAATAAACAGCAACCGAGCAATCCAACGACCAGCACTAGCCAGTGCTCGCTGACGAAACAGCCCTAAACCCATCAGCACATTTTGATGCGCCTGTCCTAGGCAAAACAGGGGAATATCAAGGGCAAACAACCGTAAGTAGGAACTGAGGATCGGCTCATTCAAGACCCTCGCAACCATAGGTGCTAACGCCCACAATAGTCCTGCTGCTACAACACTGGTACCTAAATATAGGCGAATCAGAGTTGCTCCAATGGGTCGCCAGTCCTCTGCTTGGCCTACAAACTTCACCCCCGTGCGGGCAAACATGGAGGCAATGCTCCATTCAATCCAAGCGACGATCGCTGCTGACAGAGTGAACAAGCCATAGCCACTGGGTTCCAGTTGGCGAGTTAGAAATGCAGAGGTAAGCAGCCCTGTGGGTAACATCAACCCTTCTGCGAGTAAAATCCCAGCCGTACCTTGTAAAATATGCTTGCCTGAGGGAGCAACAGACTTATCCATGAAAGCTTCTGCAACGTTGTAGGTAACTCTGTAACTCGACCATCTGCTCACCACTCGCTTGACAACCGCACGCAATCGACAACTCTACAGACTCATCACATTTACCGGATTAGTCATTTAGGGAACCGTTGATAACACCTCTTTTTCAATATCAGCATTGTCCTTAACTTGCTGCCTAGCTTTCGACCACTCACTGTCTGTGAAATTTTCGTGATATGACCGCTCGACGTTTACATTCCACAGGTCATGCTGTTCGCCTAGAACATTCCTGGCCGCCAATAGAGCCGTCAGCATGGAATGGTCTTGGTTATTATACCGATGCATACCATTGCGTCCTACAGTTTGCAGGTTTTCAAAAGTTTGAATGTAATCCTGCAAGACCTGGAGGTGTTGACGATATTCACCGTCGTAAACAGGATAAGCCTTGAGTTGACGAATCACGCAACCATCTTCCACATCACTGGCACTAACACCCAGATTCAAGCCCACAATCTCTTGGGTGGCCAAGTTAATCAAGGCCGCATCTTCCATGGCCCAGAGATCGTCCCCTACGCTACAAAAATATTCCATGCCTAGGCAAGTCTTGCTAGGGTCTGGAACCATTGCTGGACTCCAATTCTTGAAGTTTTGGATGCGTCCCACCTTGAATTCAGGGCTGTGGATGTATAGCCAATTATCCGGAAACAGGTCAGCTTGGTTAATAATTAGGGATACGATTAAAAAGTCACGGTACTTCAGCCCGTTGGCTGCTTGCAGCACATTATCTGGGGGCGGAGGATCCATACATTTCATCAATGCTGTAATGGGCATGGAACTAATAAAGTGGTCGCCAGTAATCTCGAAGGTGTAATCGCCAGTCTTAGCAATTACTTTAGTCACTCGTTGACCTGATCGCTCAATTCGCACCACATCGGTATGTAGGCGCACTGGTGAGCCAGCTTGGTTTAGTAGCTCTTGACAACGTTCCCACATCATGCCAGGCCCCAGACGCGGGTAATTAAATTTCTTGATCAGACTCTTGGCATTATTGCTGCCAAACAGGGCGTTCAAGACAGCCTCTTTTAAGGACATATTTCTGATGCGCTGCGCTGCCCAATCGGCTCGAATCTGGTTACAGGGAATGCCCCAAACCTTCTCGGTATAGGTCTTGAAAAAGATGCGATACAGTCGTCTACCAAAACAATCCGTTACCCAGTCTTCAAAGGTTTCAGGCTCTGGACGCAAGTTCAAAAACTTCTTAACCTTGGCTCGCAAATAACTCAATAGAATCATAGTGCTCAGACCAGGCCCTAAATTTTTTAAGGTGTTCATGAGCACGAGGGGATAGTCATAGAATTTGCCGTTGTAGTAGATTCTCGACAGTCGTGGAGTCTGAATGAAGTCGTCTCCCAGAATTTCTTGCCAAATAGCTTGAACTTCGCCGACCTTAGTAAAAAATCGATGCCCTCCGATATCAAACCGATAGCCTTTGTAGGTTTCTGTACGAGAAATGCCCCCGACTCGATCGGCTCGCTCCAAAACAATTGACTGAACACCGTGTTTACTTAGCTCATACGCAGCAGTTAACCCTGCGGGGCCTGCACCAATAACCACAGTTGGATAATGCATAGAAAAATGTCTCTTAAAAACAGATGTATAATAGTCAGGCAATGGTCATAGCAGACAATCTCACAGTAACCGGTCAGAACTCAGTCAGATATAGACTCAGACACAGACAGTGCTGAGTTCTTCTCAGGTTTTAGGAGGCTAAGCCAATGCCGCAGCAATCCGATCGCAAACGCTCCACCCCCATATAGGTAGTAGAGTAAGTGCCAAGGTATCACCCGCAGGGAAAACACTAAACCACGCTTCTCATAAAAGAAGCGATATACCGCGCTATTTATCCATAAGAGAGCGCCAAGCACAACGATAGAAAGCAGGTAGAATCCAGACCACCAAATACCAGCGACTAGGAACAGTAGTGATAGTCCGGTTAAGACAACACTAGCCCGACTAGATAACTGAAGGTTGAGGTCATTGACTGGCTGGCGACTAGTAAGTATTAAATCTGTCCAGGGCAGAGCGCGATAAAAAATTTCTGCCTTCAATAGAGACAGCGGTTCCCACCGTTTGAGATGTTTAACTTGCACAGACTTACAAAGCTTGATTTGGTAGCCAGCAGCCTTTAGCCGATAGCCCAACTCAATATCTTCAATACAAGGTTTTTGGTAGCTCTCATCAAAACCACCAACGGCTAAAAACGTTTGCCTACGAATGGCTCCACATCCTGCCCAGAAGGTAGATGCATCTTCAGAGCCGGTTTGGTGCATGTAGTGATGAAACAAATTTTTGTATTGCGATAAAAAGTTGGTCTCATACGGGGCATCGTCGTAAGAGCCAAACACAGCATCTACATCCGGATGATTGCGGAGAAACCAAACCAGGTTGGTTAATGTATCTGAGTGCACAAGGCAATCAGCATCTAAGAATAGTAGGTATTCCCCCGTAGCCACCTTAGCTCCTAGGTTACGAGCTGTAGCAGGGCCTGACTGCCGCTTTGGGGTTGTCAAGACTTGGTTGGCATAGGCTTGGGCGATCGTCTCTGAACCATCGGTTGACCCATCGTCCACAACAATCAGCTCCCAACTCCTATAGTCTGACTGAACAATCGCCTGCAAGCAGTAACGAAAACCTTCGCCGCCATTGTAGACCGGAACAATGATTGACAAGAATGATTCAACCATAGCTACACCTTAGATCATTGACGGACAGGAGCTATCCATAGAAATAAGCACTGTTGCATTGTACGTCCAGTCATATCCCTCAGAAAACAACTGAGTAAACAGAAAAGCACTACGAAAACTACCTACGTTACCGGCTAATGCTCTGCTAATACTTTACATAAGTGTTGCACATGTTGCGAAATGCTACTAGGTTAACGGTGGGTAAACCCATAATCGAAGCTTGCAATGCTGAAAACATGAATTAAAGCAACCGTATAACTCCAGGTGTTTTAGAAATATGATGGTTTTGTAAGCTTGATCCATCACTAAATCTAGTTCCTAGCAGCTAGATCCTGCCTTAAACTCAGTCTACTGATTTATTCAAGGTTGCTTGTGAGCTACGACGGTTAAAGTCGCAACGTCACTACTCAAACTGAAACCATGAAAGTCATGGCTTATCCCCACACCATAGACTGGAAAACATCTTCTAAATTTGGGTATCGACTAGTTATGATCCAAAGGTACAAATCCAAACACCACACGTCCTCCCGCGTTTCTCTCCACGGTGACCTATGACCGCACCTGTAACCCATCTGACCCC
>JANWZG010000027.1 GCA_025054735.1 Cyanobacteriota bacterium
ATCACTACACTATCCATGCAGATGTTGTGGGCTATCAGTCCCGACCGCGCCTACCAGAGTTGGATCTCAGCACTCGCCTTGACCCCCTAGCTGCTTTGCAAACCTACCTCAGCGATCGTCAAGACTTGCAAGACATTGCTGCTGATATGCTAGCGGCTGCCCAAACCCTGCTGGCGAATGATGATGAGGTGGTGATGGACTTTCCTGCTGACTTGACAGCTATTCAGCAATTTCCTGACCGATCTCCTGACCAACTTTCTGAACCCTGCTCCAGCTCTATCCAACTGAGTATCCTCTAGGCAGGTTTGCTGTAACTTTGAGCTTGGGGTGTAGTGGATGATATGGCTCGTTAGTCTTGATGCCACTAAAATTAGACCCCGTAAGGTTCTGCACTGCTGTCGTGTCTGACAATTCTTCGTCCTCATCCCATCCCCGTCGCACCTATCAGTTTCTTTGGGTCGATCGCGCCCTAACATTACTGGCAGTAATCAACTTGGGGATTGTGTTATTCGACGCTACCTATCTACCACTTCGTCCACTCTACCTGCGAGGACGGGCTGCTCTAGAACAACTTGCCCACTCCGATCGAGAACGCTATCTTCAGCAAGTGGATGCTCTCAAAGCGGTGTTAGCCAGTCAAGAACTATCCTCACCGGAGGTTGATCGCCACCTGCAAACCCTGCAACGCCTTAGCCAGCAACTACGCCAGTCGGCACCCGTAGAAAGCTCGCCCGCAAGCACAATCGTCGAGATCGACCAACGGCTAGCGACGCGCACAGGGGTGATCGATGGTGCCATGGCAGCTCAGGTATTTTGGAGTCGAGACTATCTAGAAACCCGTGGTTGGCAACAGGAACTGGACTATTTTGACAACTTTGTTCGTTTTTTGTTGGTCTCTGATGAGCCAAACCTGCCCTATGACTTAATCAAAGGCATTGAACCCCATCGGCAAACCCAGACCTATGAGCGCACTGTAGATGATTTGACTGTTCAGTTACAGCTACACGGCTGGAACTCTGATCGCATTGACCCGCTTTTGGCTGATTTGCGCCGTTTCAGCACCCAACTCATTGATGATGATCCCTTTCAACGGGCAGGCAAGTCGGGATCACTAGAGCATATCAAGCTAACCATCAAGCGCCATATTTATACGGTTAATGACAGCGACCTCAAGCGGGTGCTACCTGGTCTAGGGTTATTGAGTACTGTAGGGTTATTGGATCTAGTCGCACCTGAAATTCTCTGGGCTGACAAGTCTGCTAAGCAGGCATTTAATATCTTTTGGAGCCGCGATCGCTTAGAAACTGTGGGCTGGCAGCCAGAGTTAGCCTTTTTCAATCAGGCTATACGACCTGCACTGCGAGTCAACTATTTCCGTCACCTAGGAACTAACGATCGTCCAATCGATCGCTTTTGGTTAGTAGATTTACCCTGGGTAGTGCTGTTTCTAGGGGAATTCTTAGTGCGTGTGTGGTGGTTGAGTCGTCCCCGATCGCAGACAGGCCTTACTTGGTCAACAGCCATGCTGCACCGTTGGTATGATGTGCTATTACTTTTGCCTTTTTGGCGCTGGTTGCGCGTTATTCCGGCTGTTATTCGGTTAGAGCAAGTGCAAATGCTAAATCTAGCGCCCCTACGGGCCTGGCTCAAGTTTAGTATCCTCGCTAATTTCACCGAAGAGATGTCCCAAGCAGTAGTGGCACGGGTATTGGGACAACTGCAAACTACCGTTCAACAGGGGGCTATTCGCCAAGCATTGCTATCGCCCCGCCAGCCTAAACGCGCCTATGTAGATGCTAACAACACCAATGAGGTAAAAGCGATTGTCGATCGTCTATGGCAACTGATGACATGCCAAGTACTACCCCAAATTCGCCCAGAATTAGACACCCTCCTCCGTTACCGCATCAACAAAACCCTCCAAAAAACCCGCTGGTATGCCCTTAGTCAGAGACTTCCCGGAATGAAGCGACTGTCTACTCAGATAGAAGGCAGTGTAGCAGCTAGACTTTCTGAACTGCTCTCTGAGGGCCTTATGCAGGCTTACTTAGCCAACAAAGACCTACCCCCTGATCCCGTGCTGGAGGAACTTACTCAACGAGTGATCGATCGCTTCACAACTGCCCTACAGACTGAGTTGAACCAATCTAGCGCCCTACGGGAAATTGAATTCCTTCTGGCTGAACTGTTAGAAGAGTTGAAGCTGACATATTTGAATAGAGTGCCTGCCGATAACACAATCCAGATGAGGCTCTCTGCCCAGACGATGGGCAAGCTGAATATCGATCATTCCTCTTCAAATTTGTGAGGATGTTCGTAAAGACTACTAAAGACTACTGTAGATAGTGCTAGACAACCTGCGGGAAAAGTTAATGACTGCATTGGCAGGCGCTCTACCCTGTGCAATTTCTGTGGGCTAAAATCGCAAATCTAAAATCCAAATCTAAAATCCAAAACAGTCCAAAACAGTATCACTAAACCTTGACTTGATAAACCATTGTTACCTAAAACTGACTGCCCATTCTGACTCAAACCACCTCAGAACTTTCCATAAAACGAGTGCCAAATTAATTGAACAAGTATAATTAGCGATAATTGTCAAGTATCGCCCCGTTCACTCAATTAACAAGGGAGACAAACTGTATGGACAACAATGGTCGTGGGCAAGTGCTTCATCCTAGTCGAATTGATATTCCAGCAACCGTGCGCTCTGAACTAGTGACAATTCTAAATCACACCTTAGCCCATACCCTAGATCTAAAAACCCAAGTCAAGCAAGCTCATTGGAATGTTAAAGGCATGGAGTTTTACACCCTTCATGAGTTGTTTGACGAGATGGCCACCGAGTTGGAAGAGTTTGTAGACTCCTTTGCAGAACGAGTAACTGCCTTGGGCGGCACTGCTATGGGCACGGCTCGGATGGTAGCCGCTGTCTCTACCCTGCCTGATTATCCCGTTGACCTGTTGGATGGAGTTGACCATGTTACGGCCTTGGCTGATCGCTACGCTACCCTGGCGAAGCTGGTGCGCGATGGCATTGCTAAAACTGACGAATTAGGGGATGCAGATAGCGCAGACCTATACACAGAAGTCTCCCGTGACCTTGACAAGCGTCTGTGGTTCCTTGATGCTCACTTGCAAACACCCTCACTGGTCTTGGAGGTAGCCTCTCCAAAGTCAACAGCCTCAATCACAACAGCCCCAGTTACTAGTACAGAGTCAGCAGTGCATTCAACCTCTACGGCAAAATCATCTGCAAAGGCCCCCACCAAAACAACTACTGCTAGCGCCGCAACTACTAACAAGACCAGTAAATCTGGAAGTGCCGCAAAAAGTGTTGGCACAACCAAGTCAGCCACAACCTCTAAGTCAGCATCCACAAAGTCCTCTACTTCATCTACTAATACGTCCTCTGCTAAATCAGCATCTACTTCAAAACCTCCGTCAACTACAGTGGCTAACAGCGCAACAGCAACTAATGGCATTGCGCCCAAAGCCAAGAGTGCAGCACCAAAGTTAGGAAGCCGAGCCAAGGGTGGCCAGAGTAAAAAATCGTAGTAGTTACAGTAACCCAAACTATAGGAGGCTGAGCCAGCTAGTAACCTATGGGTCTCTCTGCAGCCCAATTTTGCAACAAAGTGTTTACTTGGTCTGGAGCTTCATCCTGGGGGCAATGTCCAACCCCTTTAAGGGCAATAAAGTGCTGCACAGCAGAAAACTCTGCTAGCGCTCTACCTTTGGCGATCGGTTCCCACGGATCAGCAGCCCCCCAAATCATCAGCACAGGGCAACTCAACTGTGGTAGCAGTTCCTCTGGCAAAGGGCCATGGGAATAGGCTGTGAATGCCAAAAACACATCGGCTGCTCCTGGTGTGCGAGCAGGCGCTAGAATTAGGTTCACCAGTTCACTGGTAACAGCATCCTGATTACAATAAGCCTGACACAGCAAGCGTCGCACAACTCTGGGCTGGGCAATTTGTGAAAAGAATAGGCGACCGATCGGGCGATAGCTCAATAAGCGTTGCATCAGGGGCGCTGCTAGGCGTTCATGCCAAGAAATTTCCTGACGTTTGCGCTCGTGCAACAATCGCAACGAACAGTTCAGCAGTGCCATCCGGGTAACTAGTTCTGGAGCCATCACTGCTGCTTGCATGGCAACAATACAGCCGATGGAATTTCCTGCTAGCATGACCTGATCGCCCACTACCTCTCGACAAAACTCGACCACTTGCTCACCCCAAGTCTCGAACGTGTAATCGATTTTGGTTCCAGGGTTAGGCTTGTCAGAGTAGCCAAAGCCAATCAAATCAAGCGCATAGACACGATGGTTCACTGCTAAGACAGGCAAATTTTTGCGCCAGTGATCACTAGATGCTCCAAAGCCATGAATCAAGACGATCGCGATTCCATGGTCTCCTGCACACTGGTAACGAATCGTATGGCCGCGCCAAGTCCAGAATTGAGACTGGGGCTGGAGAGAACTCTCTAAAACTGGAGCCATGTCGTCGTCTTAGAAACCACTACCCTAAGAATCATAAATTAACCCTTTAATATTTGCCATAGCAGAGAACAATATGGATGGAGGCCGGTCAACTTTAGAATCTGCTACTAATGCAAATCCAGTAAAGTGGACTGATACAAAGCCAATAAAGGTAGTACCCATAAACTACTTTCCCCTTTCTAAGGTCTGTAAATGTATCTCTAGAAGGTATCTCTAAAATATGTGGGGCATGTATAGAGGTTTTTTCAGATTCATTAAAAATTTGGTTGATCTTTAGCTACAATAGTTAATCGCTCTGAAAATTGTTTAGTAGACTCACTCCCTTGAGGGCTGAGCTGCTACATCTTGTCACATCGTGATCGGCTAGCGACGATCAACGTCATTCCTACGGGATATATCAGAGTAGAGATATTTTGATATTGAGGTAACAGCGCTATGCTAGCAAAGCACGATGTAGACCTAAGCTAGTTGGCTAGTAATCAATCAGCGTTAGAGAGGTTGGAAAGGAATGGTTTCCGAGAAAAAAGATACAGCATCAGTAACCGAGGTGAAACCTGGCTTTAATCTTGCAACCTTTTTCAAGGAAACAAAAGAAGAGTTGGGTAAAATCACATGGCCTAGCCGTCAACAGCTTGTAAGTGAATCACTTTCGGTTGTGTTTATGGTTACCCTGTCAGCCGCTCTTGTGTACTTAGCTGATCAACTCTTCGACTGGATAGCTCTCCAGATATTCTGATTCGTGCTTCTTTGGTTAATTCTATCGTCACCCAATCGTCAAAGCATTTATGACCATGGTAGCTACCTCAGATGACCAATACAACTTGGATACCCATGATGACAACATTGATGTCTCAAAGTTGGCGCATTGGTATATTGTTCAAGTTGCGTCTGGTTGTGAAAAGAAGGTTAAGGCCAATCTGGAGCAACGCATCCAAACCTTAGATGTAGCCGATCGTATTCTTCAGATTGAGATTCCTCAAACACCGACGGTCAAACTTAAGAAAGACGGTAGCCGTCAAAGCATTGACGAAAAAGTCTTTCCGGGCTACGTGCTGATTCGGATGTTGATGGACGACGAAACATGGCTGATTGTCAAAAACACACCCAATGTGATTAACTTCGTGGGTGCTGAGCAAAAGCGCCGTTACGGTCGTGGTCGTGGCCACGTTAAGCCCATGCCCCTGAGCCAGGCAGAAGTGGAGCGGATCTTCAAGCAAGCTCAAGAACAAAAACCAGTGGTGAAAGTGGATATGGCCCCTGGAGATAAGGTATTGGTGCTTAACGGCCCCTTTAAAGACTTCGAGGGCGAGGTTATTGAGGTTAGTCCAGAGCGGAACAAGCTGAAAGCATTGCTGTCTATCTTTGGACGCGATACTCCGGTGGAATTGGAATTCAACCAGATTCAAAAACAAAGTTAACTAAGACCTCTAGTAGCAACATGGCAAAGAAAGTAGTAGCGATTATCAAGCTGGCAATTACTGCTGGTAAAGCAAACCCGGCTCCTCCGATCGGCCCAGCATTGGGTCAACACGGAGTCAACATCATGATGTTCTGCAAGGAATACAATGCGAGAACGGCTGACCAAGCGGGTCTGGTGGTTCCAGTCGAAATCTCAGTATATGAAGACCGGAGCTTTACATTTGTTCTAAAGACGCCACCTACCTCAGTCCTGATTTGCAAAGCCCTAGGTATTGAACGGGGATCAGCTCAGCCTAATAAGAAAAAAGTTGGCACCCTGACCCGTGAACAGCTAAGAACCATAGCCCAAACCAAGCTGCCAGACTTAAATGCCAATGACATCGAAGCGGCTATGCGGATCGTAGAGGGAACAGCTCGCAATATGGGTGTGTTAATTGCTGATTAGCGTTTGCTAGTGAGTAAATGCTTACTCGCTATTAGGTCAATTGTTGATATGTAGAGATGCAGTTAGAAGGGGAAGGGGTATGGTAAAGCGAATCTCGCGACGCTTGCGGGCGTTGCAGGAAAAGGTTGAAAAACGTCCATATACACCAGTTGAAGCACTGACCTTGCTGAAGGAAACAGCAACAGCAAAGTTTCCGGAGTCAGCCGAAGCTCACATCCGATTGGGGATCGATCCTAAGTATGCTGACCAGCAACTCCGGACAACTGTGGCTTTGCCTAAAGGTACTGGACAAGAAGTGCGTGTTGCTGTAATTGCTAGGGGTGAAAAAGTAACAGAGGCTACTAAAGCAGGAGCAGATGTTGCTGGCTCAGAGGAATTAATTGACGAAATTCAGAAGGGGCGGATGGATTTCGACAAATTGATTGCTACTCCAGATATGATGCCCCAAGTTGCAAAGCTAGGTAAGCTATTGGGGCCTCGTGGCCTAATGCCGTCTCCCAAGGGTGGAACAGTCACATTCGATCTAGGAAGTGCGATCGCTGAGTTTAAAGCTGGTAAACTAGAGTTTCGGGCCGATCGCACAGGCATTGTCCATGTGCTGTTTGGTAAAGTGTCCTTCTCCGTTGACGACTTGCTAGTAAACCTCAAAGCTCTGCAAGAGACGATTGATCGCAATCGACCTTCTGGGGCCAAGGGACGCTACTGGCGCTCAGTCTTTGTTGCATCCACAATGGGGCCATCCATCGAAGTTGACATTAGTGCCTTGCGAGAATTGAAACTGACGGAAGCCGCATGAAACAACCACGATAGAGATTTCTCTCTGTCATTTCACTAAAACTGAATTAACCCTGTCCATAACCGAAGACAGCAGGTGCCATCAGCTTAATATCCTGCCGAGGTTTGCAGCATACTGGGTTTACTTCCCTTTGTTCTGGCAGTTACAGCCAGTTCACTGCATTACCCCGGCGATCGTTCGTCCGGGTTTTTTTATGCGCGCACCGTTAACAATTTCCCAAGGCACGACTTATACCTACCAATCAAAAATCTCAAGGAGGTGATATAAACAATGGGCAAAACCCTAGAAGCCAAGCGAGAAATTGTCGAAGAGCTAAAGCAAGACCTGAGTGAGTCTCAGCTAACGCTGATCATCGACTACAAGGGGCTAACAGTGGCAGAAATTACTGACCTGCGGCGGAAACTTCGTCCTGCAGGGGCCAAATGTACCGTGGCCAAAAATACCCTTATGCGTGTTGCTGTTGACGGTGATACGACCTGGCAACCAATAACCAACTTTTTGGCTAACTCATCGGCATTTATCTTTATCAAAGATGATATTGCTGCCGCTATCAAAGCCTATCAAGACTTCCAAAAAGCATCTAAAAAGACCGAATTGCGCGGTGGGGTCATGGAAGGTATTGCTCTCAACGAGCAGGATTTGAAGACCATCCTTGATTTGCCACCGAAGGAAGTGCTCATAGCTCGCATTGCTGGTGCTATCAAAGCAATGCCTACCAGGCTAGCTGTGGCAGTTAATGCTGTTCCCACCAAACTGGCTGTGGGCATCAAAGAAGTGCCTAACAAGTTGGTACGTGCTATCAAGGCTGTTTCGGAGAAAGATTCCACATCCAATGCTGCCTAAGGTTGAACACTGCCTTGGGCTGAGTAGCCAACATCACCAACATCGACGGTGTCGGAGGTTGGTCGTTGGTCACTGAATCATCAAGACCTGTCCAAATGTTGTTATTGAGAGGAATACGGATCAATGTCTGCAAAAACTGATGAAATTTTAGAACAACTCAAGTCGTTAAGCCTGCTAGAAGCTGCTGAACTAGTAAAGCAAATTGAGGAAGCGTTTGGTGTTGATGCGTCTGCCCCGGCTGGTGGTGGCATGATGATGGCAATGCCTGCAATGATGGCTGGGGCGGCTGCGGCAGCTCCCGCGGAGGAAGTCGAAGAGCAAACTGAATTTGCTGCTATTCTAGAGGAAGTCCCTGCTGATAAGAAGATTGCTGTTCTCAAGATTGTGCGGGAGATCACTGGCCTGGGCTTGAAGGAGGCCAAAGAACTCGTGGAATCAACACCGAAGCCTATCAAAGAAGGTGTGCCTAAGGCTGATGCTGAAGACATCAAGAAGAAGGTTGAAGAGGCTGGTGGTAAGGTGTCTATTAAGTAACAGCATTGATGTAGTGCATGAAGCCATAGTATCTGAGGTAGATTGTTCGTTTCTTAGCGTAATTGTCTAGGAGAACTATCCCATCAACAGCAGTATTGTTGGTAGTGCTTAAAGGGAAGGTTAGGTCATAATTGTTGCTGAAGCTAGCGGTGAGGACTTAAATTTTCACTGCAAACGTCCTAGCTCACTCGTGTACTGCTACTAAAATTTCACTACAGGTGCCAGAGTAACCCAGATCCTTCTGGATGGGGATTATCTGGCACTTTTATTTAGGTAATTATCTAGGCGATTATTTAGGCGATCGCAACCCTAGGAACCGTAGGTTAGTCTTAGCAGTTCCCCTTTCAGAAGCCCTAAGACAACGGTATGATGCTTGTCGTTTACATCTCAATGCAGCCATGTCAGATCTCTACATCACTTGGACAGAATACCACCAAAAAATTGAGCAACTAGCTGTGCAAATTTATCAGTCTGGTTGGGATTTTAACCAAATTATCTGCCTAGCTAAGGGTGGATTACGAGTTGGAGACATCTTGGCGCGGATATTTGACCTACCGTTAGCAATCCTAGCGACTTCTTCCTACGGTGGTGTTAACAATCAAGTGCGGGGATCAATCACGATTAGCCGCGACTTAACCATGACGACTGCTAACCTGGGCAGTCATGTACTGCTCGTCGATGATTTAGTCGATTCTGGGGTGACCCTAAAGAAGACATTAATTTGGCTCGATCGTAACTATGGGTTTTATATCGAAGACATCCGCACGGCTGTGCTTTGGTATAAAGATTGCTCTCAGTATAAGCCAGATTACTATGTCAATTATCTGCCAGATAACCCTTGGATTCACCAGCCATTTGAACATTATGAGCGAATCACCCCAGCGGAGTTGGCGGCTAGCTTAACGTCATCAACTGCAAACCCTGAAATTTCAAGCCCTAAAGCATAGATAGCTGAGGCACATTTAGCACTATGATCTTGATGGTTCAGTGCTAGCTTTGCATGATGGATATAACATGAGTCAAGCTGGCAAACTAGGTGAAATGACGGGTTTGAAGTGACCAGTAAGGGAGCTTTTGAAGTGACCAGTAAGGGAGCTTTATGACAGACGGTTTGCAATCTAACCAAGCAGCAGCAACGCCTCAGGGCCAGCTACCAGTCTGTCCGGCTGGACGATCGCTACGGCAGGTGCAGTTTGAGGTTGTTACTGTTGATAGCCGAGGTCGGGAAACTGGCCGCACCCATAGTTATGCCTATGGATTTTCAGATTTCTTGACTGAGAGTGTCAGTTTAGACATGGTGGCTATCCCTAGGGGTGAGTTTCTAATGGGGTTTTCAGACAACCTGGGTGATAGTGATCATCACCCTAGCCGCTTAGTTACGGTTGCTCCTTTTTTTCTAGGACAATACCCAATTACCCAAGCACAGTGGCGTGTTGTTGCTGCTATGCCTAAAGTGCAACACGATTTGGAAGCATCTCCCTCTGCGTTTCAGGGCGACATGTTACCTGTAGAAAATGTCTCATGGCTAGAAGCTGCTGAATTTTGTGCCCGTCTGGCTCAGTACACAGGTTGTGCCTATCGGTTACCAACGGAAGCTGAGTGGGAATATGCCTGTCGAGCAGGAACCAGCACTCCTTTTCACTTCGGTGAAACGATCGCTCCTAACTTGGCAAATTATGATGGCAACTTTATCTATGGCTATGGCCCACGGGGCAAATATCGCAAGCAAACAACACCAGTTGGTTGTTTTGGTGTGGCCAACGCTTTTGGCCTATATGACATGCACGGCAACGTCTGGGAATGGTGTGCCAACCCCAAGCAGACAGTGACCTCCTCAAAAGATCCCCATGATTGGCGCTTAGGAGTTAACCAAGATGACTATCTCCAGCGTTTGCGGGGTGGCTCTTGGGATGATTTACCCTGGTTTTGCCGATCAGCAAACCTCTGTCGGCTATCACCTGAAAACAAGCTCAACCTAATCGGGTTTCGAGTTGCTTGTTCAACCTACGAAGCATAGTTGGGCTAGCCTGTTTAAATCTTGCTGCCTAACCCCTGTGAGTTTCACTGTGAGTCAACAACAAGTGCTGCACAATTTCACAAAAACCAGCTACCTCTGGGTAGTTTGTCACATAGCGAGGTAGATGGCACATAATCTGACTGTGCTCAGAGCCACAATAGGGCAACACATTAGCTACCCCGATTGACAGAGGAAACATCTCAGGGTTGAACATCGGTTCGTCGTTTGGACTATCGCCGATTGTCAGCACCTGCTGCGGTGTTAACTGAGGGAACTGACGAGCTAGCAATTGTTGCAACCCTATGGCCTTATCTTGACCGAGGGGCTTGATATGCCCTTGGATATTGCTGTAGGTAAACCCCCAACCCCGCTGTTGGCAGCAGGAGGCGATCGCACTCAACTCTGACTCAGTTAGCCCTGCTACGTCAAACGACCAATCAGTTAAGCGAAAGGCATTGTCTGAAGATGACTGTAACTTGGGAAACGTAGTTGCGAGTTCTTGAAAGAACTGGGCAAGTTGTTGTCGATGGACATCTATATCACTGATGGCAGACAACAGGAGAGTGTCTCCATCACCAGTGAGGTATAGTCCACCATTTTCAGCGATCGCCCCCATCACAGGCAGATAATGTACTAGGGCACTAGCCCATCCTGCTGATCGCCCCGTTGTTAGCACTACAGTGATACCAGCAGTTGCTAGCGCTTGCAGAGCTGTGAGTAATTGAGGTGTAAACCGTTGGTGACTAGTTAGCGTTCCATCAACATCTGTTGCCACCAACTGGACTAGCTGCAAATTGCTGTCGGCTAATTGCTGCAATGACGCTACCATGCCTAATCCTTACCAGTTAAGCCTTCTTAGCAAGCTGGGCGACATCCTCTTGCTCACGAGCGGCCTCTTGAATGAATGACTCCACTAACGCCACATCATCCTTGCTGCCGATGATCAACGGTGTGCGCATATGCAGCTTGTCGGGAATCAAATCTAAAATCTCTTGGTAACCATTGCTCGCCCGTCCTCCTGCCTGTTCAATCAAATAGGCCAAGGGTGCACACTCGTAAAGTAACCGCAGCTTACCTTCCGGCTTTTTCAGCGTACCAGGATAGAGGAAAACACCACCTTGAAACAGAATCCGGTGCAAATCGCTAACCATAGCACCACCATAGCGGGCAGTATAGCCCTCATGCCGATGGACGTAGCGAATGTAGTTACGAATGGGATCAGCCCATTGCCAGAAGTTTCCCTCGTTGACGCTGTAAATGGGACCATGCTCAGGAATACGAATGTTTTCGCTAAAGAGAATGAATTCACCTAGACTCGGATCCAAAATGAACGCATGAACTCCAGTCCCGATTGAATACACAAACATCGTGCTAGGGCCATAGAGAATATATCCAGCCGCAATCTGCTTCCGCCCACTCTGTAATAAATCGGTGGCTTGATGATTTTCGTCAGCACCCTCCTGTTGGCGAATAGCAAAGATAGAGCCAACATTGATGTTAATGTCCACGTTAGAGGAGCCGTCGATCGGGTCGTAAAGCAATGTGTAGCGTCCAATTGGGCAGTTTTCTGGAATGTAGTATGGTGTTTCCATCTCCTCTGATGCTAGACGGCAAACCAAACCACTTTGCTTAAAAACAGCAATAAACACTTCGTTGGCATACACATCCATCTTTTTGACGGTTTCGCCCTGAATATTAATGCCGCCTGTAAACCCAAGGGCACCTTCTAGCAGGCCTGCCAAGCTAAGCCTACGGGCAATGATCTTGCCTGCGAGGGCTAACCGATTCATAATTGCACTCAGATCTTGTGCCTCTGGAGAAAAGCTCTGCAACTGCTTCAAAACATGGCGGGAGAGGGTCATGCAGTCGCGGTCAAGAGCATAGCCATTGTCAAGCGTTTGCGCTGAATCAGTCATTGAGTTAAGCTCCCCTGCATCAAGTCCATCTAGTTACGTCCCATCATAGGTGGGGTTTTTTCAGGAGATGGCCAGATTTCAGGTTTTTTGTAGGAATCCAATGCGATCGAATGGATAAAACCGGAACCATGCCCGCCCTACGATATTGTCTATGGGCAAAAATCCCCACACATGGGAATCATTGCTGTTATTACGGTTATCTCCCATGACAAAGACAGTGCCTGACGGTACCTGAATGTCGGGTAATTGATAAGTAGGTGCGGCTGCTATGTAAGGTTCCTCTAGAGGTTGGCCATTGACCCAAACCCGACCTGACCTCACTGCTATTCGCTGTCCTGGTAAACCAATAACTCGTTTAATAAATACCTGTTGTTTGCGATAACCAAACTGTAACAACTGTTCCGGCGGCTCAAAAACAACAATGTCTCCCCGCTGAGGAAGATGAAACCGATAGGAAACCTTTTCCACTACCAGCCGATCGCCCACCTTCAGTGTCGGCTCCATAGAATTGGAAGGTATGAACCGAGGCTCGGCCACAAACAACCGCAGGAGCAAGGCTACAAACAGGGCTACCAGAACGAGCTGTGCGTTCTCTCTTAGAACAGACTTAGGAGGCTTAGCCTGACTTGGCTGATTAGATAGTGATTCAGGAGTCATAGACTAAGCATAGACTAAGCTCTGAGGCTAGGCAATAACTAGCCCACTCTCCACAGTCATGATGGGCGAACGCCATTCATACCTGCTAAAAGTGGGCATACAAGTGGGCAAAAGTTTAGGAACACCGGTTCAAAGACAACGTTTTATAAAGCACCAACGTTAGCAAGACCAAGAATTACGCCCAAGCCGAGAATATGTCCGAAGCTGGTGGTTGCTAGCAACGCTGGCAGGCCCATGCCACCAAACAAGTTGGGTGATGGCAATGCCGGGCCAACACTGGGATATTGAATGGTGTACTTGCCAATCGCAATCGCTAAAATGTTACAAATCACCATGACAATGGCAACTTTAGGACTCCACTCTAGGGTGGAAGGCACAGTAGTGGCCATCAGCGTCAAATAGGTCATTGATAATCTCCTAGTTACAAACTTAGTGTCATTACTAACAAGTAGACAAGACTCACCCGCGCTCATTCCCTATGGATAGGCCAGTAAAGCTTATCTTCCCTAGAAGAGTAGCGGAAAAACTTGCCCTGCTTGCGAATGATTACAAAATTGTTAAAACCAAAGACAATCGAGCATTTCCTCGCCAAGGACAGTTCCGTACCAGGTAGCCTATGGCTCTACTGAGCAACTGTCTCAGCTACAGGATATACGCTGACCTTTTTGCCACTTTTGCCACGTCGCTCAAAGGTCACCACCCCATCGATTAAAGCAAACAATGTATCGTCATTGCCACGACCAACGTTTTGACCGGGGTGAAAGTGGGTTCCTCGTTGCCGCACCAAAATATTGCCTGCACGAACAACTTGTCCCCCATATCGCTTTACCCCTAGCCGCTGGGCATTGGAGTCGCGACCATTACGAGTACTACCGGTACCTTTCTTGTGAGCCATGCTGTCCTCCCGTATGTCCTAACCAATCACTCTCAATCACTCGTGTTGTTACTGCTACTCACTGCATTTTAGACTAGTCAGCCGTTGTTTCGCTGGTTTCAGAGACATCAGCAATCTCATCTGATGCAGCATCCGTTGCTGACGTATCTGCTACCTCAACAACCACGTCACTCTCGACCACTGCTCCGCTGGGTACTTCGGTCGGAGTTACGTTAGGTTCTGCTGGCATGGGTTCTGCCACATTCTCAGGTACCACCTCCACAGCGGCTACTTCAGCACCAACTGTCTGTGATGATTCATTACCGTTGCTCTCGGCGATCGTCTCACCGTTTAGTGAAATCGTGTTGATCATCAAGCGAGTTAGCTCTTGGCGATGTCCCTGCTTCTTACGAGTCTTCTTCTTGGGACGCATCTTGTAAACCAAAACTTTGCGTCCACGCAACTGCCGCAGAACTGTAGCTTCCACGGTCGCTCCTTGAACGTAGGGTTGTCCAATTTGCACCGTACCATTGGTGTTGATAAACAGCACCTTGTCGATTGTTACATCAGCGTCAACTTCGTCAGGTAGGCGCTCAACGTCATAGAATCGCCCTGGTTCTACCCAGATTTGCTTGCCACCCGTTTCAATAATTGCGTATGCCATGCTTGTCTCCTAGGAAATTGCCGTACAGGTCAACATACGGTTAGTCACTATGCCTAAGCAAATAGACCTGAAACCCTGTTGTTAATACCTGATCCGAGCAGTCAATAACCGCCAAAAATTTGACAGCCGATCTACCATTTTTGCTACGAATGCAGCTCTTGTCAAGTGAACTGTTGAAGTAGTAGCTCAAGAGTTATGCTAGCGCTAGTAGCGCCACAACCCGATCGTCGGTGCGCAAGGGTTCAAAAGCAGGCTCCGTTCTGGCTAACTCTCGGTACTTGTCGGCACCTAGCTGAATCGCTTGGGAAAGACTGGCAATAGCACCCTCATAGTCTCCTTGAGCAGCTTGACAGCAAGCTTTATTGAACCAAGGCTTGGGCTGCTCAGGTCGGATTTGCAGTGCCCGATCGTAGGCAATAATCGCTGCCTCCCACTGTTGCAGTTTACGGTAAGCTGAAGCTTGGCCAAAGTGGGCCTCGTAGGAATCAGGCTTGAGCGTGATGGCTTCATTGTAGGCTTCAATGGCCTCTTCATACTGCTGGGAAATCAGCAACACTGATGCCTCCCCAAACCAAGCTTCATAAAACTCTGGATTCAGTTGTAGCGCCTTTTCATAGGAAAGAATCGCTTCATCGTAGCGTCCCTCAAAAAAGAAGGCATTACCCTGCTTCACGTAATCACCCGCAGAAAACGACAGTTGCGGAATTACAGATTTCAGGCTCTCCAAGATAGCGGTCAACCTGCCAATTTTAGGCTGAACATCCGGGGGCAGGGGGTCTTGTGGTGAGTCTGGTAACAACTTGGTGAGTTCTTGGATAGTGTCATCCTTGACAGCCTGTGCGTCTGCTACCATGGCCTGTAGTTGTGACGTAGCTTGAGACTTCAGTCCCTCAACTTCTTTTTTTGCAGCATCTATGTTGCGATTCATCCCATCTAGAGATGCTTGGGCATCGGCAACCATCTGATTAAACTGTTCTAGCGAGAGTTGTTTCAAGCTTTCAATCTGCTGCACTGAAATATCACGCTGGCGTTTGACCTCTTCAGTAATTTCTTTTTCAATCTGTTCTCGCACTTGAGTGACCAACTCACTAATGACGCTACGCCGCAGAAGCCATACACCTACTGCGATCGCGATAGGCACGGCTGTCAACAGGGTGAGCAAGATATTGAGAATCGTGGCAAAGTGGTCAAATGCTCGGTCTACTTCTAGTTCGACGCGATCGCGCAACAGGCCACTACCCGTGAGGGCATTATCGACGGCCTTCCGAATTTGCTGTTCGACCCGGAGCTGGCTGAGTTCCACCTGTTCAGCAGTAACCATTGGTGGCTGAGTCACACTATCACTGGCGCTA
>JANWZG010000028.1 GCA_025054735.1 Cyanobacteriota bacterium
GTACTTAATTGTCACTTAGCAGTCTAACGATAGTTGACTGTCAGGCAGCGAATAGCCAAGATGCTTCCAAGCAGCGGGGGTAGCGATGCGTCCACGGGGAGTGCGGCTGAGATATCCAATCTGCAACAGGTAGGGTTCATAGACCTCTTCGATCGTTTGAGCATCTTCCCCTGTAGCGGCTGCCATAGTGTCCAAACCGACGGGACCGCCATGAAAATTCTCGATCATCATGGTGAGCAAGCGCCGATCAGTCCAGTCAAGTCCGCAGGGATCCACATTAAACAGTTCCAAGGCTTCGGCTGCTACGCTCTCGGTGATAGTCGCGAGGGATTTTACTTGAGCATAGTCTCGCACACGCTTTAGCAAGCGATTGGCAATGCGGGGCGTTCCACGGGAACGACGAGCAATTTCGGCTGCTCCTGCTGAGGTAATAGCAACCTTGAGGATAACTGCTGCGCGCTGAATAATCTGAGTCAGCTCATCAACTTCATAGAAGCGCAGACGTTGGATTAACCCAAAGCGATCGCGCAGCGGCGAGGTCAAGGCCCCCACACGGGTAGTAGCTCCCACCAAAGTAAAGGGTGGCAAGGGGAGCGATCGGGTGCGAGCAGAGGTACCCTTGCCGATGGTAATGTCAATCCGAGCATCTTCCATGGCTGGATATAGAATTTCCTCGGTAACGCGGGGCAACCGGTGAATTTCATCAATGAACAAAATATCGCCCTTTTGCAGACTCACCAGCAGCCCCACAATATCACGGGGACGCTCTAGGGCTGGAGCCGTGGTAATTTTGCAGCCAACGCCCATTTCCGTTGCCAAAATCAGCGCCATCGTGGTCTTTCCCAAACCCGGCGGGCCATAGAGCAACAGGTGATCCAACGACTCACCTCGTCCTTTAGCCGCTTGAATGGCAATTTGCAGCACATCCTTTAAATCTTTTTGCCCAATGTAGTCTGCCAATCGTTGGGGACGCAGATGATCGTCTGGCTTCGCTGACTCTTCTAGGGTGGCCCTCGGTTCTAGCAGCACATCTGACAAGGGTTGGGAATTTGGTACAGGCAGAGCCTTGTCTGTAGGGTCAAGGGGCGGTGATGTTTGCACAGATGCCAGCAACAACTGTTCCTCACCAGCTTGAGCATTGCTCCGCTGATGGGGATCAGACCCTGTAGACTTGGAAGATACGATCGCCATATCGTCTAGAGTACAGTGTTACTTATCATAGTCTGTTCTGGGGATTCCAGCATTGTTACCCTGTGATTTCCCTGCCCAATTCTGCATGAAGTTCACGTGAATTCCTAACCAGCAGCATTCAACCAAAAAAATGGTTCAGTTTTGTAAATCTAGATTATTCTGAAGCCTGTACAGAAAGTCACATTGCTGCGCCAATGGCTTTGCCCAGCTAGTTGCTAGATTGTCGTTAGGTCTATGACTCAAAATTTTAGTGGCCAACCCTCTCATAACTCAGGGTTTTCAGGGGGCTATTCTCAACAGCCGCCGTCCTACCCGCCGTCAGTGCCCATGTCAGTATTTCGGGAACTGTCAGCCGAGCTACAAGCAACTCGCATTATGCTGGAATCTTTGAATACTCAGAATCAGCAGTTGGTACAGCATAATCAGCGGTTACGTCAAGAGATTGCGCGGATGGTCAATGCAGCGTTGCAAGTGCAGCACATGGCTGATCTGTACCAGCCCACTCAAATTACCATGCCTGACCCAACGTATGTTGATATTGAGTTTGGCCCTGATGCCTATCTGCCTAGCTTGCCAAAGCAGCCACCGACACCTAAGCACCAAGCTCCTCCTCGCAAAGCGGCCTATACGGTTGATTTGTCTAAAGAGTCAAAATCTAGGGAGTCAAAAAAGGAGCCAAAAATAGCACGGGAACCTGTGATTGAGCAAGAAGAGGGACGCTATCGGCGGCCTAAGGCTGGCTCGAAACCCACCACAGACTTGACTGGGCTATGGCTGGTGTTAGTGATTCTGGGGATTGTGATTACAGCATTCGCTGCTGGTTTCTGGATTGTTCGCCCTTTTCTCAGTGATTGATGTCGAGAGCAGATTACCGTTGCAGGCCCTTATCTCCCTGTCCCTTTTCCCAAACTTGGAAGACGGGGAGCAAAGCTATCTCAAAGTCCCTCTCCCTAGGACTATCCACTATGCAAATCCTCCTGAAAGTCGTTCCAAGAGACGATTTCAATTTTGCGCTATCTGAACCCCAAGAATGGCAACAGTTTCAGAGGGTACACCTTTGCAACAATTTCTGAAGGCCTGGGAATAATTCGCTCTCCCCTGTTAGGGGCAATGAAAAGCTAGAACTTTTGTTTGACAAGGGGTTTAGCATGTTTTGCAGAATGAATAGCGCTTTGGGAGAGAGCCTTAAATGTCTCTTTCTGATCTAATCTGGAATGACCATACCTAGTGGTTGATTAGGATGCATCTGCATCAAGGCTGGTAGTGAAGACTGAAATCCTCACCACAAGCACCCTTAGCCATTATCATTTCTCCAACAGCCAGCCATATAACCCATTAGTTCGTAGTAAGGACTTAAGTCCTTACTACAAGTCATCTGTAGTGATAGTTTGGGGAATTAGTATCACTAAGCATCTCAGAACTAGCTAGCGTATTTGACGCTGCAACCATAGGGCTGGGTAACAGCGTTGGTAACAGGCTCACCTTTCAGGACTTGTTCGATAGCCTTGGTGACGTAGTTCTCAGCCTTGGCAACATCAGCCTTATTAGACGAGGCAATACTGTCGATCGCCCCCATGTAGGCTAGTGTGCCATCAGCAGCAATCACGAACATGTGGGGCGTGGTACGAGCACCATAGAGACGACCCAACTTACCATCGGGGTCAAGCAAAACAGCCGTGGGGGAAGCATTGCGTTCCTTGGTGAGGCTATTGGCTTTAGCACCATCTACGTAGCCTTGGTTACCAGGAGCCGAAGAAACTACAGAGAGCCAAACAACACCCTTTTCAGTAGCCTGCTTTTGGATTTTCTGCATGTTCTCCGACTCGTAGTGCTTACGGACGAAGGGGCACTCGTGGTTAGTCCATTCCAGCACCACAACCTTACCCTTAAAGTCACTCAACTGGTGAGACTTGCCATTGCTATCTACAGCTGTGAAGTTGGGAGCTGGTTTCCCTACACTCACATCAGCCTTAGTAGCGCTAGCATCCGTGGCAGCAACTGTCTGAGCAGGGCTGGCGGTAGCCTCTGGTGAGGCGGTAGTTTCGGTGACTTTGGGAGCACAGGCAGTAGCTACAAGGGTAGCCGCGATCGCTAACCCGACCAAGTGGTTACGCACAGGAAATTTAATCATAGTCATGACTCCAAAATCAACGACGAGTAACAGAGTTGGGAACGGTTGCTAACGCCTCTTGCACGATCGCAGGGGTCAGCATCTTGGGCAAAATCTGGAACCGACCCTGACTCAACCCCGATGGATATAGGACATACAGCGGTACTCCACTATGCCCATAGCGGCTTAGGGCCTGAGTAATATCAGGGTCACGATTTGTCCAGTCTGCCTTGATCAACCTTACGCCCTTCGCTTGAAAGGCAGCAATCACCTCCGGTTGGCTCAGTGCTACTCGATCATTCACCAAACAGGTGACACACCAAGCAGCAGTGAAATTGAAGAATACAGGCTGATTAGACTGTTGTAAGCTAGCAACCTGTTGGGCACTGTAGGGCTGCCAAGCAGAGACTTGAGGAGTTGCATTGCGCTGGTCAGGAGGCACAGCATTCTGGTTCACCAAGGGAGTCAGGGTCACAGCCAGGACGAGCGTCGCCAAGGATCCCACCATTCCCACTCGTCGCCACACCTGACGAGAGAGTTGCGTCTTTTGGTGCAACCAAGCGGCAAAGCTAATTAGTACCAGGCCTGTGAGGGCGATCGCCAAACCATTGGTGCCCGTCTGTTGGGTCAATACCCACACTAACCAAGCGGCTGCTCCATAGATGGGAAAGGCCAGAAATTGTTGTAACACTTCCATCCAAGCTCCAGGTTTGGGCAGCCAGCGACGCACCGCCGGAGTGATACTGATGAGCAGGTAAGGCAGGGCTAGCCCTAAACCAAGGACAAGCAAAACAGCAATCGCGACTCCAGGCGGTTGTACTAACGCTACACTCACAGCAGTAGCCATGAAGGGAGCTGTGCAGGGGGTTGCCATCACCGTGGTTAACATCCCTGTGAAAAACTCTCCGCTGTAACCTGGTCGTGCCGTCAAGCCACTTCCCAGCCCCATGATTGAAGCTCCGATCGTGAATGCCCCTGACAGGCTTAGCCCCACAGCAAACAGCACATAGGCCATAATCAGCACAAAGCCAGGAGACTGTAGTTGAAACCCCCAGCCAACCTGCTGTCCCAAACTCCGCAACAGGAGCAACGCTGCGGCTAATAGGGCAAAGCTGACCAAGACTCCGGCTGTGAACGCTAAACCGCCGATTCTCGCTTGTCGAGGACTTCGCTGTGCTTGCTGGGCGATCGTCAGTGCTTTTAGGGACAGCACCGGGAACACACAGGGCATCAGGTTCAGCACCACCCCCCCCAACAGGGCTAGCAGCAACGTTTTTCCAATCAGGGCGAGTGACGTAGAACTCGTGGCAGTACCCCCACCAGGCACTGCTCGAATATCAAAGGCTTGAGTTATGGTCTGGCCATCTAACTGCTCCTGCAAGACCAGCACCCCGTCCACAGTGGTCAAGTCATCCCGGTAACCTCGTTTCACGGTCAACGTTAACCCATCGGAGTCGATCGTCCACGCCTGGTCAGCCGCGTTTTCCATCACTCCATCCTGATAGGGGAAAAACTCCACAGCCCGCACTTGCCCTTTCGACAGATTTGTTACAGCCACTCGCAGGCGCAGGGTTGTTTCCTCCACAGCAAAAGACACCGACCAAGGTGATGGCTGAGGCAGTGCCTGACGTACCCGGGTAAAAGCTGCCGCCATTGCTGGATCTTGCGCAGGTGGCTCTGCTGTTACAGGCAAGGTGAGGCTCACAGACTTCGGTTCAGGAACGCACTCCACTTTACACACCAAAATCTCCCCCTCTGCTCTCAGTGTGACTGATTGACCGGTAGGGACATTAGCAGCAGGAGTGATCTTTACCAAGTAATAAACCTCGTCCTTGTAGCCAAAATTCATCAACGGAGGAACAGGCAGACGCTCTGGATAGGGATAGACCAATTCCCCAGCCCGGAATCCTTCAGGCAATGACCACCTGACGATCGGCGCAGCACCAGAGTCTCCTGGATTTTGCCAATACACATGCCAGCCCTCCCGAATCTTGAGGTGCAGTGCCACCCACATCGACGTTCCTGGCTGGATGGAAGTCACTTCACTCACCAAGCTAGCCTGAACACGGTTTTCTGGGGCAGAAGGATTTGCCCACACAGCACTATCCCCCCAACCTAGGCCAATCCAAAGCAGCAGGGCGATCGCCAACCCTATCAACCAGCGACTAACTCGCTTAGCAGCTATCTGGGAAACCGTGCTCAGGACAGACATTCCATCCTCCTCGCTGAACTACAAGCTTGCTGAACTACAGGATAGAGCGAGAGCTTTACAATCCTTAATAGTCTAGCGTGCTCTGGTGCAACTGTGTGAATGCCAGCCACTTAACCTATGCTCACCCACAAGCTGCAAGCCCGTTTGTAGCGAAAAAATCGATACCAATACAACCCCTAGGAGCCTGGGTAGTATAGTTAGGACTGGTAAATATTAGACTATCTAGTTCAGCGCAGCGTGACGAGCTTCGGGTTGTTCTAGCTGAACGATCGCATTCACTAAGTCTTCAAACTCTTCCGTAGGGAAATCATCTTCAGGAATCCAACTTGATACCTCTCTAACCGATGACTCTCCCCCTCCATAGCTCTGAAGCCTTGTGCTGTTACCTGATGTCACCCCATTGCCTAACACAGTATGATCCAGTGCTGTGCTCTCTGACACTGTGGAGCTATCTAGGGGATGGAGCTGATTGATCTCAGCTTCAAGGGTAGCGATCGTCTGCGCTAGCACTTGTTGACTCCGTTCCTCAAGTAACTGTTGAAGCTGAACACTGACGCGATCTAGTTGCTTTTGCAAAGCTCCGACATTCGGCAGTACCTGGCTTGTGAACTGCTCAATGGTTACCTGCAACTGGGTAATATCGGCACGCAACTGCTCCGTAAATTCAGGGGGCTGCACTTGTGTCGGTAACTGTATCTGTGGGGTTGTTGTTCCAGGATCTGGTGATTTTTGCTGCTCTGTAGATACTGCTAATGATGAATTGCAACTGACTTCGAGGCTAGCTGCATCTGCCAACAACAAATCTTCAGGGCACTCTAGCGCTGACGATTCTTCTAAAGACAATGCTCCAGACAATACTCCTGAGTCTGTTAGGTCGGTTAGGGTGTTTGGCTCTACTGGGTCAGCAGGTGACATGCTAATGGGTTCCACTGTAATCAATGGTATGTCTGCAATCATCTCAGGCATACCCGTTGGCAATGCAGCCTGTCGATTGGTCGTCTTTAGCGTTGCTAGCATCAGTTGATCCAACTGATAAAAGTCCTGCCGCAACTGCTCAAGTTCCTGAACAGTATACTGTTGCATCGCGTCATGTAGGCGACGACGATTTAGCAGGCTCAAACACAGGGTTAGTGACAGTGGTGCCGATAACAATGCTGACTGGCCAAGCACCTCAGCCGCAACTGAGCCACCGATCGTAGCGCCCAGTGCCAATGCTTCCGCAACTCCTAACCAATGACCTTTGCTGATAGGTTTATCCACTTAGCCAATACCTCCACAGTCACTTGGAATCAATGGAGCTTCCAAGGTTTTGACCAACACAAGTAGTACAATTCACTATTACCTACATACAGGTTGTCAGTTCTCTATCCGGAGGTTTGTTGGCTAAGCAGACAACTAGATGCATCCACCTGTCAGAGGGGCACTTGGTCTAGGAAGCCCCCTTAGCCTTCTGGATTTGATCAAATAGAGCACCATCCGCAAAGAACTTATCTTGAATTTGATCCCAGCCGCCATAGTCCTTAACGGTGCCTAAAGTCTTAACTGGCGGATACTTATCTGCATATGCTTTTAATTGCTCTCTGACGGGGGCGATCGGACGAAAGCCCACCTTAGCAAACTCCTCCTGAGCCTCTGGGGTAAACAGATAGGCAACAAACGCTTCAGCTACTGCACGATTGCCGTGTTTATCTACGTTCTTATCCACAATAGCAATCGGATTATCGATCGAAATATTCACATCCGGAATGATGTAGTCTGCGGTTTGCCCTCGCTGCTGCGCTAACAGAATCTCATTCTCGTAGTTAATTAATACATCACCTTGTCCCTGTTTTAGGAACACATCCGTCGCCTCCCGCGCATCCTTGGTCAATACCGGTACTTGGTTGTAAACCTGAGTCACGAACTTGGTTGCCTTCGCCTCATCACCGCCAGTCTTAATCACCGAATTCCACAGTGCCAAGAAATTCCAGCGGGCAATACCAGAGGTTTTGGGATCAGCTGTAATTAGCTGCACATCATCCCGTGTTAGATCTGACCATGTCTTGATGTTTTTAGGGTTGCCTTTACGAGTAATCAGCGCAGCCACACTGCCAGACACAATACTTTCATTGGGGAACTCCTGCTCCCAGCCTGGTTCAATTAGGCCAGCTTTCACAAGCTTGTTTGTGTCCAACGCTAGTGCCAAGTGCACAACATCTGCCTCTAGGCCATCGATCACGGCACGGGTTTGAGAACCAGAGCCGCCATAGCTCTGCTTGACAGTAACTGTTTGCCCATGTTCCCGCTTCCATTTGTCTTGGAATTTAGGAATGATGGCATCGTGAGCAGCCCTTGTCACAGCAAATGACACTAGAGTGATGTCTACATCTTTCTTGTCAGCCATAGGACTACTATTTGCAGCAGGGCCAGATGAACTGGTCGTCGTGTCACTGCCAGAGCAAGCTGCTACTGTGAAGCTCAGGCTAATACCGACTAAAAATAACGCAATCCATCTGTGCAAAGAGCCAGTGCACTGCCACCACTTGTCGATAGTAAAAACTTGCCAACTCTGCTGCCACCAGGGTTGAAGAGAAGATATGACGTTACCAACGGGTTTCATGGGGAAGTCTCCTAATCAGCATTGAATCTACAGTTTATCGATCGGAATACTGTGTTTTGAGATATAGTACCTGAGACTGGCCACCTAGATTTACTGAATCTACAATTTTCCGGTAGAGATACTGTATTTTAGAGACTCATAACGACGATCGCATCTCCTCTCCACCTCGGTGCCTATGCCTAACTCTGATGAACAGAGATTTGGTCACCAGTACTTGGAAAATGCATCAGTAGCATTATCGATACCTATCGCGTTAGCGCGTTACAATTCCCCTACAATGCTAGTCGAATAGCTGATTGTGAAATTGCATTGGAGAATTACTGTGGATTTATCACTCATTCCTGCTCAACCTAAGCCTGGTCTAATCAATGTTCTGATTGAGATTCCAGCAGGGAGTAAAAACAAGTATGAATATGACAAAGACATGCAAGCCTTTGCTCTTGATCGTGTCCTCTACTCATCGGTGCAATATCCCTACGATTATGGATTTGTACCCAACACCCTTGCCGATGATGGTGACCCCCTTGATGGCATGGTTATTATGGATCAGCCTACCTTTCCAGGGTGCGTGGTTGCCGCTCGCCCGATCGGTATGCTAGAGATGATCGATGGTGGCGATCGAGACGAGAAGATCCTCTGTGTACCTGCCAAGGATCCTCGCTATACTAGTGTTAAATCGCTGGCTGATGTATCTCAGCACCGACTGGACGAGATTGCTGAGTTTTTCCGCACCTATAAAAATCTGGAGAAAAAAGTGACCGAAATCCTTGGCTGGCAAGATGTTGATAAGGTCATGCCACTGGTTGAAGCTTGCGTAAAGGCAGCCCAAAGCTAGTTCACTGGTAGTTGTGATTGGGTGCACAGCAGGGGGCGCACCAAAATCACAGCTATATCGTTGACCTTGTGGAACAATGAGGTAGCAGTTGTGTGTTTCGTGCAAGGTGGTTGCTGTTAGTGTTAACGGTTGCTGATTGACGAACACAACTGAGCTGATCAGGTGTGCAGCTTACAATTCTGTTACCCCAGTCAGGAAAGTTTCCTGGTTGGATAGCGACAGGCCTGTATCCACAGCTAAGGGGATTGTACGGGGCTGTGATGCCACTGGTGGGCAACTTTCAACGGATAGGTAACAATAGTTTTGTGTGGTAATTGTTCTAACTAATACATTGTCGCCGGGGTCGTAGTGGTTGACGTTATGTGCACTGTTGGGGTTGACCTTCGCTAACAGTTCTGGTCTGCTTGGCTAGGTTGTGGCCTTTAAGCTGAACCCAGAAGGTTAGTGAACGCCTGTGGAGTTGACGAATGCCTAGAAAGTTGACAAATGCTTAATTACTACCTTGAAATCGTCCTGAATGTAGTGGGGAATCTGCCAGGGAGTTTGCTCTGCGAGTACTTATTTTCAAGTACCCATATTGGTGTTAGCACTGTCCATATTTTTTGACAAAGGCGGTTTTGCCGACTACGAAGGTTCAGATAAGAGATGACAGAGTTAGATGCGTCGGAAATGAATTCACAGCAACCAGGGTTTACTGTCCACTTCTGGGGAGTGCGTGGCAGTATCCCAGCGCCTGGTGCAGAGACCGTAAGGTATGGCGGCAACACGTCCTGTGTGGAAATGCGCGTGGGCGGCAAGTGCTTGATTTTTGATGGAGGCACTGGCTTGCGGATATTGGGTAAGCATCTGCTGAAGCAAATGCCGATCGAAGCTTACATGTTTTTTACCCACTCCCACTGGGATCACATCCAGGGGTTTCCATTTTTTGTCCCGGCGTTTATTCCTGGCAATTGTTTTCACATCTATGGATCGCTTGCTCCCAATGGCGCTTCAATTAAAGAGCGGTTGACCCAACAGATGCAAGACCCTAACTTTCCAGTACCTATTCAAATTATGAAGTCAGAACTGCGCTTCTATGATTTGGTTCCAGGAGATGTCTTTAAGATCGACGATATTACCATCGAAACAGGTCACCTTAACCATCCCAATACGGCAATGGGGTATCGTGTTACGTGGCAAGATCATAGTGTAGTCTATGCTACAGATACTGAGCATTTTCCTGATCGTCTAGACGAAAATTTGCTCCATCTAGCCCGCAATGCGGATGCATTAATCTACGATGCCTGCTATACCGATGAAGAGTATCACAACCCCAAGGCTCCTCGCATTGGCTGGGGACATTCTACATGGCAAGCGGGTCTTGCTTTGGCAAAAGCTGCTGGCGTGAAGCATCCGATTATGTTTCACCATGACCCCAACCATGACGATGACTTTCTAGATGATGTAGAAGCTCAAGTTAAGGCTGAGTGCCCCAAGGCATTTCTGGCGCGGGAAGGCATGAATTTGAAGGTAATCTGAGACATGATGCTGGATGTAGCACTACCAACATTTGCAATTACTCTACGTGAGGGAGTTGAAGCGGCGCTGGTGGTGGGCATTGTGCTGACCTATTTGCATAAGCTAGGCCGATCAACCCTGAAAGGCTGGGTGTACTGGGGCGTATTGGCTGGTGTTGGAATTAGCGTAATGGTGGGAGCTGGGCTAATTTGGCTATTGCATGGCTTAGCTACTTCGTCTCAGCCTGTGATGACCGTGGTGAAGCCCTTGGTTGAGGCAGTTATCACCTTAGTGGCCATTTTGCTCTTGAGTTGGATGCTAGTGTGGATGACACAACAGGGCAAGGCTATGAAAACTGAGGTGGAAAATGCTGTTCATGCAGCATTAGCTGAAAATAGCCAAGCCAATGCCGCCATCGGATGGAGCTTGCTGATATTAGTAGCAGCAGCTGTGTTGCGAGAAGGCTTTGAAACAGCCCTATTTCTGGCGGCTCAATTTCAACAGGGTTGGGGGTCAGTAGCCGGTGCGATCGCTGGCCTGTTGACTGCTAGCTTGCTTGGGGTATTGTTATTTCGCTTCGGCATTCGTATTAACCTGCGTCGGTTTTTCCAGGTGATGGGTGTAACATTGCTCCTAATTGTGGCAGGTTTGGTGATTGGACTCCTAAAACAGGTTGACAGTGCACTACTCGTGCTAGCGCAGCCGCCATTTTCCGTAGTCACTATCTGCCAGAATCTCTCAACCACCTGTATTCTAGGGCCACTGCTCTGGGATGGGTCACAGATCTTGCCCGATCGCCAGTTTCCAGGAGTGTTGCTCAAAGCCCTGTTTGGCTATCGTCAACGGCTTTACTTGGTACAAATTGTAGCCTATGTAACGTTTTTGACGGTTGTGGGTGGTTTGTACCTGCAAAGTTTGCTCGGTCATCCCTTGGGATCGCTGTTGACTAGCACCAAATTGACCAGCACTAGACCGTCAGCAGAGTCTTCGGATTAGTAGCGATCGTAGGCTTCCACAATGCGTTGCACCAGAGGGTTCCGCACCACATCAGCCGTCGTGAATCGGCAGAATGCAATCCCCTCTACAGACTGCAAGACTTTCTCGGCTACCACTAAGCCCGACGGCGAATGACCGGGCAAATCTGTCTGAGTAATGTCTCCAGTAACAACCATGCGCGATTTATGTCCCAGTCGAGTTAGCACCATTTTCATTTGAGCAGGTGTTGTGTTTTGGGCTTCATCCAAGATGATAAAGGCATGACTAAGGGTACGCCCTCGCATGTAGGCCAAGGGTGCCACCTCAATCACGCCCCTTTCCATCATGGTGGGGATTCGCTCTGGCTCGATAAACTCGTACAGGGCATCATAGAGCGGACGTAGATAGGGATTCACTTTTTGCTGCAAATCTCCAGGTAAGAAGCCAAGCTTTTCCCCAGCCTCTACAGCGGGTCGAGTCAGAATCAGGCGATCGACCTCATTAGCCAACAATGCTTGGACGGCTATCACCGCTGCCAGAAATGTCTTACCTGTACCTGCTGGGCCAATGCAAAACGTTAACTCATGGCTGCGAATAGCCTGGACATACTGTTGCTGGCGAAATGTCTTGGCGCGAATGGTCTCACCCCGACGGTTGCGAGCCAATACATCTAGTTGAAGATCGTGAAATTCTTGCTGGCGATGGGTATTTAGAGCTTGCCGTGCTGCTAGAATATCAACCTCATCAATAGGTTGTCCCATGCTCCACATGGGTTTTAGGGTTTCAACCAGTTGACGGCAAAGGTCGGCCTGATTTTCAGTGCCATTGATAACTAAATCTTGACCCCGCAACACAACTGATGCGCCCGTTTGTCGGGAAAGAAGCTTCAAGTTCCTTTCCTGGAAACCTGCTAGGGCGATGGCACTATCAATACTAGGAAGTTGTAGGGTAATGGTCATGCCGTAACGTCAGGTAGGCACCAATTCACCGGGACGCAAACGTGCCCACTTGCCTGCCTCCTCCACAAAACTCTGACAACCAACTACGTCCCATTCCATCAAAATCTCATCAGTGCTGGGGCGAATGTTAACGTTGATCGTAGGTTCAACAGGCTCAAACGTGGGACGATCGGTCAGGTGAGGCTGGCCATGTTGCTCCTCAACTGCATGGTAGGTCACGCAATCATCAACGTAGGTGCAGTTCACACAAATACACATGACGGTTACAGGCAACAGTGAATGCTAGATTGCTTTCTGTTACTCTAACGCAAGTCCTTTCAGAATAGGAAGAGGATGGAGCAAAGTGTAATATTGACTGCTTACCGCAGGGCGTTATCAAGTACTACCTATCGTTCATGTTGATAGATTAGCGTTTCTGAGGACAAAACAGTCGGGCGGTCTAGGAGTTGAGGCGACTTGCGGAATAGGAGCAGGATTTGGGTACAAATACAGGTATGATGGACTCTCTACGATCAGCATCCTAGCAACGTGGTTTTCCCTATGCAGCGATGCCTAGACGGGTAACGGTTTTATAGGTACATCTTCACCAGTAATGTCTTTACATTTACAACAGTGTCAAATTGTCCCCCCAGTGATCACTACATCATCGGTGCTATCTGCGAAAAACTGGCCATTTAGTTTGAAGTGGCTACCGCCAACGGCTCACCTTGTGGGGGGAATTGTGCGAGATGCATTGCTAGGGCGCTACACCGATCACATGGACTTAGATTTTGTATTGCCGGAGCGGGCGGTGGAAACAGCACGGGCGATCGCTCGTCACTACAATGCTGGGTTTGTGTTGCTAGATGCTGAACGTCAGATTGCTCGAGTCGTATTTCAGGGTGCTACGGCTGACTTCGCTCAACAAGTAGGCAATAGTCTGTACGATGATCTGCACCGTCGAGACTTTACGGTCAATGCGATCGCCTACAGCCCTCACCGAGAAGAACTGATTGACCCCCTGCATGGCTATACCGACTTGCATCAGCGCCTATTGCGGATGGTCAGTTGGCAGAATTTACAAGAAGATCCACTACGATTGTTGCGCGCCTATCGGCAGGCTGCTCAACTTGATTTTCATTTGGATGCAGATACAGAGGCAGCTATCCAAAAACTTGCACCGCTGATTGGCACCATCGCGGCAGAACGAGTGCAGGCCGAGTTGGGGTACCTCCTGAGTACAGACAAGGGAACACCCTGGTTAACGTCGGCATGGGATAACGGGCTGCTAGCACCTTGGTTTCCAAAGGTTACAGCGACTAACTTAAGCTTGGTAGCTGCGGTTGATGAGGCGTTGAGCACACTGGCAACAGCAAGACCAGCGTTTTTGCCGAAAATTCAGCGATCGCTACGAGAGAGAGCGGGAACTGACAAGGGCAACGATCGTGGGCACGACAGTCGCCGTACCTGGCTATTCATAGCGCGACTGACTAACTTAGTAAGTCCTGACCCAGACTATGCTAAGACCACACTCACTGCCCTTAAGTTTAGCCGTGCTGAGGTGCAAGCAGTCACCACCGTTTTGCGAGCATTGCCTAATTTACAGACTGCTCAACCCCTGTCTGCTACAGACAAGTATCATCTGTTTCAGGCAGTAGGTCATGCCTTTCCAGCTCTGGCTGTTGTGGGAATTACGGCTGGTGTGCCTGTAGAAACAATCCTAATGTTGCTAGATCACTTTCTGGCTGCTGACGACTTAATCGCCCATCCTAAGCCCCTACTGAGCGGTCAAGATTTAATGACAGCGTTGCATCTGCCCTCTGGTCCCCGTGTTGGTCAACTCTTGGCTGCCATCCAGCTTGCTCATGTAGAGGGCATTGTCACAAGTGCCGAGGAGGCGATCGCGTGGGCACGAGAACAACTTACGATTGCTGAAGGCGAGGAAAGCTAGGTAGTTCAACCGCCGCCAAGGATGCACGCCGCTTCAGGGGTCGATCAGCATACACTGTAGGTGAGGGCCACGTTGGATGAATCTCAAATGGTGCCTCATTCGCTGGAGCTACCCGATGACTGTCGATATTGCCAGTGGGTTTTGGTAGGGATGGGTGGGACTGCTGAGAGGATGCTGTGGCTGGGGGATTGGTTGATCGGGGTGTAATCAAGGGTGGCAGTGTAGAGAAGGGCGATCGGGATGACATCGGTGCGCCACTGGCTGCATTAGGCAACTGGATCCGGGGCTTATGAGGCTTTTCTGACACCGAGTCAACAGTTGCTGGTGTAGATGGTAACGACACCTGCTCAGAGGGCTGATTAGACACAACGGCTTGTGGCGTTGTCGCTTCGGCAATAGGCTGCTGAACTTCCGTAGAGGATGGCTCTGGAGTTGACACAGGGGAATCTGTAGAGTCATGCCGCATTTGCAACAGGGAAGAGTTGACGATCGCAACGGTTGATGGGGCGTTGATCACCCGTGCCAAGTCTGACCAAATATCCATCTCTAGGTCATGGGCTTCCACACTGGTCGCCTTACTAGTCGCCTCAGTAGCCTCAGGGTTAGCGCTAGCTTCCATGACAGGAGTATTGTCTGCAACACTAGTAGGCAGTGCAACTAAGCCAGAATCAGCCTGCACAGAACCGCTGGACACCTGATCCGTCGTGTGATCCGTCGTGTGATCCGTTGTGTGACTTGGGGCAGATGTAGTTGCAAGAACACTATGAGAAACCTCTGCTGTACTTGGGATCGCACCATTGAGGTTCGGCGGCATGGGCAGAGTGGCAGCTTTCCTTTCGGGAACCGGCAGCGATTTGCGCGATCGTAGATCAAAACTAATGGAAGGCACCTTGTTACCGGACGACTGCAATGACTCACTAGCCACATTAACCGCATCAGCAGACCTGTAGGGAAGATCACCCCTAGAGGAGTTAGGGGACGTAGCCGGAGTTGAATTCACTGTGGTAGAGACTGAGCGATTTGAAGGCGCTACAGAGGGTGTTTTCTCTTCAAAAAACCATAACCACTCTGTGCCATCAGCATCCTGCTGGTGATTTACCCCAGAATAGGTTCCCTGTTGGCGATCGTCAGCAGCATTGGGAATGTCTTCACCAAACAAAGCCGGAGACCGTGACCATGGTTGAATTGGCTTCATCTTAGGCAAAAACACCTGAGAGCGCAGAGTAGCTGCATTATCGCCAGCATCCTCACCAGAGGAAATCACAATACTCCCTAAATCATCTTCCACAGTAGCTATCAGTTCATCATCACTAGTTGCCGACATCTCCAAGCATTTCTCAAGGGCAGCCTTAAACTGCAAGGTGTAATGCTGTTGACGGTACAAGCGGGTTTGCAGGTCATTATAGGCAGCCTCCTTATCCATCAGGAGCTTTGCCCTTTCTTCAGCCTGTTGAGTTACTTGGGCATAGTCTCGCTCTAACCTATCGAGTTGCTTGCGGCTAGCTTGCAGCTCTGCGCTTAACAGCTCAATTAAGCTTTGCTGGTGTTGAGAAATTTGGTTGGCAACGGCTAACTCCGCTAGCAATTGCTGAGTTTGTCCAGAAGCATCAGCTCTGTCATGGGTTTGTGCAGACTCGGTG
>JANWZG010000029.1 GCA_025054735.1 Cyanobacteriota bacterium
GCAGTGGCTACAGCCATTAACAGGCAAACCCTTGAGCACACTACCGCCACCTGACCGTCCTCTAGCGCCGAAGCTGTTTGTACCAGGGCTAACGGCCTCAGCGTTGTCGATGTCGGCATCGCCACCACAAGTTATTCTCCAAGCGCTGATTGCGTTAGTTGACCAAGTTCCGCTACCCATGATGGTGCAAACCAGTACAGGGCAAGTTCTAGTTCGCAACGCAGCTTGGCATCAACAACTGTCGGAACTGCAAAATCCGCTGTTGATTCAGCAGGCAGCCGCATCGCTTTTGGAGGTAGAACCCGCAGAACTAGCGGCTCTCAGGACTGCCCGCCCAGAAGGTCAAGCCCCAGATAACCCTATGGAAGCGAATGACTATGGGCAATGCCAACGTGGAGCAGATGCTAATACCTGTATTTGTCTTTGCCCCATGCGCGATGGACGGGAAAAGGTGTGGCAGTTTACTAAAATTCCCATCCAAATTGCTCCGCCGATGCAGAATAGCCTGCATTCGGTAGCCACATCACCGTCGTCACTGCCGTTCATGCCGCCGTTTCGATTAGGAACGTTGGGAAATGAGCATGAAGCTAATCCAAGCTGTGAGGCATCTTCTGTAGTCAGTGAGACTGTGTGGCTGCTACTGGCGCAAGACCGCACTGAGCAGCACCGAGTGACAACGGAGTTAGCCGCTCGCAACGCTGACCTAACGCAACTGAATCGACTCAAGGATGAGTTTTTGGCCTGTATTAGCCATGAGTTGAAAACGCCCCTCACCGCTATTCTTGGTCTGTCTAGCCTGTTGAAGGAAGCAGTTATGGGCGAACTGAACGATCGCCAGCTTCGCTATGTGCAACTAATTCATCAGAGCGGTCGCCATTTGGTGTCGATCGTCAACGATATGCTAGACCTCACGCGCATGGAAACTGGCCAGCTAGAACTAGTCCTGGAACCAGTTAATATTTATACAATTTGTGATACTGCCTATCACCAAGCCAAGGCTCAGCATAATACGCTGGAATCAAACCTAGATCGATCTCAAGATGCGTCTAGTCAAGCTGCGTCAGCTACTCCACCAGATATTGAGTCACACTTTACACTTGATATTGAACCAGGGCTGGATTATATCGTCGCCGATGCCCTGCGTTTACGTCAAATGTTAGTGCACCTATTGTCCAATGCCATCAAGTTCACTGAAGGGCAGCAGCCGTTTGGGTTGACTGTTAGTCGATGGGAAGGCTGGATTGCCTTCACCGTATGGGATACAGGCATTGGTATTCCGGCAGACAAGCAACACTTAATCTTCCAGAAGTTTCAACAACTAGAAAGCCCCTTGACTCGCCGCTTTGAAGGCACAGGCCTAGGCTTGGTACTAACACAACGACTAGCACGGTTGCACGGTGGAGATGTCACGTTTATCTCAAAAGAGGGGGAAGGCAGTGAGTTTACTCTGCTGCTGCCACCTGCACCGCCCCGCTCAGGATATAGCCCTGCACCAGAGACAGAAGATGGGCAATATAGATACCACCAAAGTGAATTAACCTCTTCCCAGTGGTTCATGTCTCTGCCAACACCGGGTAGGCTGAGCAATCGGTTAGTGTTGTTGGTAGAGTCAGCCGCTAATGTGATTGAAGATTTGACCTATCACATCATGAGTTTAGGTTACCGAGTGGCGATCGCCCGCTCTGGGACTGAAGCCTTAGAGAAAGCGCGACGACTACAGCCCTGTGTAATATTTCTGAACCCACTGTTGCCGTTATTATCGGGATGGGATGTGTTGACATTACTAAAATCCTATGCCGATACGAAGGAAATTCCTGTTGTTGTCATGGGAACCCTTGCGGAAAGGACACGTGCTTTTCGCAACCAAGCTGATGAGTTCTTAGTCATACCCGTTCAAGATGAACAACTCCAGTATGTCTTAACTTCCCTGGCAAGTTGGGTCACTGAACCGTCAAACCCACCCGCACCATCTAACATTGCCCAGAGTTTGACGGTTATGGTGTTAAATTTAACTAACAATCAGCAGGTAATATCCGAGAGTCAGCAGGAGCAGCCACCAGCCGCATCTAAGCCTGATCCATCGGGTTCTGCGTCATTGTTAGAAATTACGCAACTGTTGCAGACCCATCATCATCGCCTCTTAGAAGTGGATGATCTAGAACAGGCCGATCTCCTAGCAAGGGTCTGGAAGCCAGATGTAGTGTTATTGAGTGACAATTCACCAGATCCTAGGGCTAATGTCCAGCAACTTAGCCAATATGACTACTTAGCATCACTGCCGATCGTCACTCTAACACCGGCAGTCACTGAAGTTGCCAATCAAATCAGTAGGTTGACCATTTTTCCTTGCTTAGCTTCACCAACTACAGCCCTCAGTACCGTACCAGGGCAGCCAGAGGTTTCGACACTGCTGCAAGTAATTCAGGCTGCTGCTGGCATGGACTGGGTTCCTTGCATACTCCTAGTGGATATTTTGCACCTTACGGATTTGGCTCTGTGCAGTCGCCTTGGTCGGCAATTCGTTCAATCTCAGCCTTGGTCAAAATTTATACCTGGGGTAACCACTAAGTTTTCCGGTGACTGGCTGCGAACCCTGGCCCGATATTTGCAAACAGCAGGACTTAGAGGTCTAATAGGCCAGTCATGGGCAGAAGTGTTACATCATATCCACTACCAAAATGTGGATGTAATGCTGTTCTACCTCCACGGAGCCGATACTCTAGACTGCTCCGATGCCACAATTCCACTAGAGAATGCGTTGACAGAGCTGTGTAAATATGACCACTTGCCTCCAATTTTAGTGCTGGACTATTGCCACGGATTTGAGTCCCACCAAGCTGGTTCACTCTCTTCATCCTCGCGGAGTCATCGATCGCCATTACCAGAGTCGTTGCTAGAGCAATTGCAATCAATTTCAACTCAAGTGATACCGGGTACAACATCCATAGCCCAGTTACTAGAGATTATTCATGGGATTCTCAAGCAGTAAATGATTTTTGCCTGGGTGATTGACGTTCACATCCCAGTTGCTTGTCTTAGAATAAAGACATATTGCTTAAAATAACTTAATGCCAGATCCCTTTACCCCCTTGCGCTGCATTTATGACCTCAACGCTCTCCCTCTTTGCTCCTGTTGAAGCTGATTTATTAACGCTGACGAATAACCTCAGGCAACTTGTTGGTGCCCGCCATCCAATTCTGTATGCAGCGGCTGAACATCTCTTCAGTGCTGAAGGTAAGCGTGTTCGTCCAGCGATCGTCTTACTAGTGTCTCGTGCCACTATGCCAGGGAGTGACATTAGTTTCAAGCACCGTCGGTTAGCAGAAATCACCGAGATGATCCACACTGCTAGCTTGGTGCACGATGACGTGTTGGATGAGTCAGATATGCGGCGCGGCATTCCTACAGTACACAATAGCTTTAGTAACCGGGTGGCAGTGTTGGCTGGAGATTATCTGTTTGCCCAGTCGTCTTGGTATCTGGCAAATCTAGATAATTTAACTGTAGTGAAGCTGCTGTCAGAAGTGATTATGGATTTGGCAGAAGGTGAAATTCAACAGGGGTTAAGCTGTTTTGATACAACGCTTTCAATCGAGGCTTATCTAGAAAAGAGTTACTATAAAACCGCTTCACTCATTGCCAACAGCAGCAAGGCAGCAGCAGTGCTGAGCGGTGTGTCGCCGGAACTAGCCGATCATCTCTATTGGTATGGTCGTCATGTAGGGTTAGCATTTCAGATTGTTGACGATATTCTAGATTTCACTGGATCCGCAGATGTATTGGGGAAACCAGCGGGGTCTGACCTAAAGAGCGGCAACCTGACAGCACCGGTGCTGTATGCCCTTGAAGAGAAACCTTACCTAGAGTCTTTGATAGAGCGAGAATTTGCCCAACCAGGCGATCTGGAACAGGCGATCGCCCTTGTGAAAGATAGCCAAGGCATTGCTCGCTCTCGTGAGTTGGCGAGTCAACAGGCACGAGCTGCGATTCAACATGTCAGCGAGTTGGCACCATCTGAGTCACGCCAAGCCTTGATTGACTTGGTAGATTATGTCGTTAGTCGGATCCGATAACTTAGCAGGCAATGATGTGATTTCAATGGCCTTGTGGCCAAGATGGTATGGTGGGCAATGTAGTGTTGCGTAGAGGTCGATCCCAATGGTTCACATGCCATTACTGGTTCAGCGTGGGATTCAGCATAGACTAGGGGCACTAGCTTTAGCTAGTACGATCGTTGTTGCGGCTGCATCTAGTTCCCACTCCTTACCAGGGTATCAGTCAAATTCAAGGATTGCTAGACCTGCATTACTTGATCTCACTAGAGATCCAGTTATGTTGCCAGTTGCGTCGTCTCACCGTGGACAATTCTGGCAGCCAGTTAGCTCGACGATCGTTACTCAACAGCCACCGACCATGCCTGCGCGTCCTCGCAAGCTCACTGCTGCTGAAGCCCGTCAATTGCAGCAACTGATTGCCCGTTCACCAGGCAGAAAGGTGATTATGGAGCATACCTTTCGGGTCAATGTGCCTACATTTGGTTCCTGTCTATTTGTGTCAGTGCTGGATTTGTCTCGCGGTGCTCCTAAGCTTGCACTGCACTTAGTGAGCAATAATCGAATTGTTTACACCTTTCCCCAACCGACTTGGGCGCAATCGTGGACTCTTCTTGAGGTCAAGGCGGTGGGGTTTATGGAACTCAACTTCGATGGCGGTGACAGCGATATTGTGTTGATTGCCGACTACACGGCTGGCCCAAGTGGCCCAGGCACCTCGCCTCCATTCCCAGTGGTGTTGGTGTATTTGACGGAAGAGCGTGGTTATGTATTAGATGACGAAATCAGCCGGATCTTGACTCGACGCCGTGTGGCAACGATCGCTAAAGCAGAAGATATTATGCGCCGAGAGTTCCAATATTTACCCTAGGATGACGATAATTACCCACAAGGGCACTAGCCTGCATCTGTTGCCAGAAAAAGCGATCTATCTAGAACAATTCCGTACCTTGCTAGTGGCTGATGTGCATCTGGGCAAATCTGAAGCCTTTCAAGCCAGAGGAATTCCCATTCCTAGTGATGTCAACGATCAGACTCTTGATCGCCTACGGGCACTGTGTATGACTCATCCAGTAGAGCAGTTGATAATTTTGGGGGATTTGTTTCACTCTCGTGCTGCCCTTAATACTGGAGTTATGGCAGCTTGGTCAGCATTTCTGCAAGCAATCGCCATCGACGTAATCTTGATTGTAGGCAACCACGATCGTCCCCTAGTCAAGGCACTGGCTTCCTTGCCTATCACCTATCATCTGGGTGACTGGCGACTAGACTCCTTACTCCTTAGCCACGATCCCCATCCTAGTCCTAGCTATCTCAACCTGTGTGGACACATCCATCCTTGCCTGCGGCTTAAGACTGGCACAGATAGCCTGCGTCTGCCTTGCTTCCACTTTGATCGCTGCCGGAATGTTCTAGCCCTCCCTGCCTTTGGTGAGTTTACAGGCGGCTACGAGATTTCCCTCGCTAGCAAGGATGTTGCCTATGTCGTTGCTGACTATCAGGTTGTGGAAATTACATCTCAGGTTCATCGCCATAGGTATAGGTTAGGGCAAGGCTAGCTATTCAAGCGGCTGTTGGTGTTACAAACCCAGACACCAGTAGCCATTAGGCAACTCACTGATAGTCTAATAGTTGCTCAATCCCGACTCTGCCAACGGTGTCCTGCCCAGCCTTACCGCCGCCACCGCAGTAGAAGATCAGAACCGCCACCATCATAGAAATGAAGGCGACCAAAGCCCAAGAACAAACCCCGCTGCTGTTCTGGTTGAGAGAAAATAGTAATGCCAAACTGGTAAATGCCAGCAGTATCTGGGTTTTCTGTGGGGTTTAATGCAATCGTGAAGCGCTGACCAGGAGGCACAGGCTGCTCAAATTGAATCGTAACAGTACGGGTTTGCGGATCAGCAACTACGCTCTGGAGGGGTAGGCGAGCACCGGGGTTGCTGCGATCGCCAGCAAATACTTCACTTTGCTGCACATAAAACTTGATTGTATCCAGCCCGTCGTATTGGTTCAGAACCACCTTGGTCACAGGGTTTCGAGTGTTTGTGCCCACCTCTATGGTGAAGTAATAGGTCGCTGACCAAGCCCGAATTGAACTTTGGCTAGTCCAAGCATTGATCAATCGCGATGGTTTTGTAGCCTGAGCAAGCAACACTAACTGGCTGCACATTAACCAAGTGGCTGTAAGTGCGATCATTCCTAGCCCTATTAATCTTGTTCGTCTACCCATAACTGTCTCCCCTGGTAATATTAGCCTTCTCGATTCTAAAAGCTAGAACTCTAGGTAAACGAAGATCGTATCTACATAGGTGGAGCTTACAGTAATTGCCCTCAACGGTATGACTTGGAGTCAAGCCAGTAATCATCACGGTCATAGCCACAAAATTATCGATTTCGCCAATCTCTAGAAGGCACGAACTGCCTCCCGCAAGACGGATGATTGCAGATAAGGTTTGAGGGAGTCAGGTGTACCCAGATCAACTAAACTCCCTAAAATCTCCTCTAGGTATCGTTTCAAGCGTACAAAGGTGAACAATCCAACCGGATGGTCAAACTCTACTCACAGGATTAACATCGGGTACATCCCACTTACGCAAATAATCCCTCATCCCCCAGCCCCTTCTCCTTGCCCCCTTGGCCCCCCGCGAACGAGGGGTTGGGAGAGCCAGATTGGAAGTCCCTCTCCCTGCTTGGGAGAGGGATTTAGGGTGAGGGCTACACAAGTGGATGCACTCATCAACATTGCTGTTTGTTTGCGCCTCATCTCTGGCCACTGAGCCAAAGAGCATCAGAGACTTCACACCAAAGCTCTTCAGTGTGCTCTGATGAATAGCAATACATAATCTAGTGAGGATGTTGGTAGCGAGGACTTAAGTCCTCACTACGAGCCTTAACAGCTATCAAGTTGTCCTAACCAATCAGTTTTTTAGATAGGAAGCCTAAGGCGAGGGCTAGAGGGTGTCTCTGAATCTAACTCAAGTTAGGAAATCTGACGAATAATAGTGGGTACAAAATGCAACATTCAGATGATCAAGGGACTGCTCTAGCCACTTAACATCTTTTCGGGGGCTAGTTTTGTGATGGTTAAAAAGATAAGCAATCTGACGCTCCAGAAATTCCTTGGCCTGTTTGCACAGCAGTGCGATTTTCAACAGCAGGCCCACTAATGAAGTCGCTCCACTGTTGTTGAACACGTCCGTAAACGTGACGATCGATCCTTGCAGGTTATTTTTATCGAACACTAGAAACTTCAGCACATCCTGACAAACATCTGGCAAAAACCGACTAAAGCTATGGGTATTGTGTTGTGCACAACTGCGATGAATACAATCCCGGAGCTTTTCATGGAATCGTCCGTTGCCGTATGGTTCCACGGCTACCTTCAGATAATCGTAAAAGTCAGCCTTAAACTCCCGGAAATCTGGAGCCGTTTCACAACGCTTTAAGAAGTCGCAGGCAGCCTGTCGATAGGTAAGACCGTGGTGTACTTTGCCTGTAAAGTGAAGTAACGACCTACGCAACTCTTCGTCGTCTAGACTAGTGGGGTTATGGGCAGAACCCTGTCTATGGGAATTCACGATGTACACATGATAAAAGTCCCTCAAGTTCGAGGCTAGTGTCCGTTGTGTATCAAGTTTTTGCCTATGAACAACATCTCGTTCTTCGATCGTTCTGCACCGATTCGCTAGGCAATGGTCATATAGGAACGGATAGCGATGTACCAAAGTCCTTAAGGGCTGAGATGCTTCTGATTCGCTGGTTTCATCAAACCCACTTTGAATATAATGTATAGTCAACAAGTTAGGCTCCGTAGCCGGAACGGAGAAGCGCATACCCACCCGCTCTCCCCGTGAAGAGCCTTGGGCTAGCTGCTGCAACCGCCCATATTCCTCGCTTTGAGTGAACTGACAGAGTAACTTATGTAATCGATGGGCAGAGGTTCCATAGGACTCTGAGGAAAAATCAGCAAGGATTGCCAGCAATTCCTGCACAGCCCATTGCAGATTCGGTTGCCTCCAGTTGTTGATCAGAATGTAGCAGCAACGGTTAAACACCAACCGAAAGCGATCGTCAGCAAATTCACTAACAGCTAACTGATGTAACGCTGTCCGAATGTGAGGGTCGGGGTAATTAACACTATCGGTGAACAGGTTCTGAAAGCGCTCTAACATTTCCTCAGGCGACTCTGATTTCACCCAATGGATCAGGTGATTGTAGAGTAGGTCATCTGGCCTGCTAGTGGAGTTAGAATGCTGGCGTTCCATTGTGGTAGCCTCTAGATAGAATGCACCCGATCGCGATGACGATGCTAGAACGACATTAACGATCAGTGTGAGCTAGTGAACCGTTTGTACAGAATAGGTTACATGAGAAAACCGTATTAATACGGTTACATGGATCAGTATTTTCAACTGTCTACCATGGCTTCAACTATCCCATCCTCCTAGTAGGGGATATGTGACTCTGGTCACAGATATAGTGTGATTCCACCTCCTCTCAAGCAATTCTCATAGTTTCCGTTGCCCCTAGACTGCGTAAGGTAGAGCGTTGAGCTGAGGTTAAGCCCGTAGTGTTGTAGATGTTCATGCCTTCGTAGGGTTTTCCAGGGCCTAGGGTTTTATAACATTTATCCAGATTGACAGCCCAGAGTTTTACGGTTCCATCGTGGCTGCCACTGATAAGGCGCTGCCCATTGGCAATTAAGCGAGTAAACCAAACTCGGTTTGTGTGGCCCTGCAAGACCTTAACACGACTGCCGCTAACCAAATCCCACAGGCAAATGGTGTGGTCATCGCTACCTGTGACTAGTTGTGAGCCATCGGGACTAAATGCCAAGGAGCAAACCCGCTGGGTGTGACCTTGCAAAAGCTGTATACATTCCCCTGTGGCTACATTCCATACCTTAATCACTTGATCGTCGCCAGCACTAGCCAGTAATTCTCCGGCAACTAGCGGTGAGGTCAATACGGGGCAAAAGGCAATGGTATGGACTCGATCGCTGTGACCGCGTAGTACTTGTAAACATTCTCCTGTGGTGACATCCCATAGGCGGACTGTGCTGTCGTAGCTACCGCTAGCTATGCGATCGCCAGTTGGATTAAAGGCCAATGACCAAATCCGGTTTGTGTGTCCCTGCAATACGTTCAAGCACTCACCGGTCATAAAATTCCACAGGCGTATAGTTTGGTCGCTGCTACCACTGGCCAGTAGGTAGGGTTGCCATCCCCAGGCAATGTCAGCATCAACTTGAGCAGCAGGCTCTAAAACGGGACGAAATGCGACCGTGTGAATCCGATCGCTATGGCCCCGTAATGTTTGCAAACACTGGCCGGTGCTTACATCCCACAGCCGAATGGTATTGTCATCGCTGCCACTGGCTAGCAGTCGATCGTTGAAACCAAAGGCAACGGCCCACACCCAATCGGTATGACCTGTTAGCGTACCTAGACATTGACCAGTGGCCACATCCCAGAGACGTACTTTGCGATCGTCGCTACCAGTTGCTAACGTCTGGTGATCATGACTGAGGGCAAAAGACCAAACTCGGCGCATGTGTCCTTGCATAGTCCGTAGACACTTACCAGACGCTACATCCCATAGTTTCACCATTTGATCATCACCCCCACTGACAATTACGCCATCATTGCTACCTAAGGTCAGGTTGGTGGAGGATAATGGCCCAAAACTGAGTGACCAAACCCCATGGTTTTTTTCACCAAAGGTTTGTAGGCATTCCCCGTTGGTCATGTCCCACAGTTTAATGGTGTGATCAGCGCTACTACTGGCTAGCAGCGTGCCGTCTTGGCTAAAGGTGACTGTCTGCACGGTATCGGTATGTCCACTGAGCACTTCTCGCAATCGTCCTTGGTTGACATTCCAAAGTGTGATGGCACGATCGTCGCTGCCAGCCGCCAAGATTAATGAAGAGGCTTTAAGCCAATCGGGAAAGGAAAAGGCCCAATTGCGATTGGTTGTGGCATCCAACGTTTGGTGACAGAGGCCTGTCGCTACGTCCCAAAGTTTGATGTGGCGCAGATCCCCACTGACAAGATATTGACCGTCTGGGCTAAAGGCCAGGGAAATAATGCGATCGTCATGGCCGTGCCACTGGTTCAAACAGGTTCCTGTGCTTACCTCCCACAGACAAATGGTCTGATCATCGCCACCACTGGCTAAGATGCTGCCCCATTTAGACGACAGTGATGGCGGTGGTACCAGACAAAAGGCTAAGGCATGGATTGATCCTCCATGCCCCTGTAATGTTTGCAGACATTGGCCAGTTTCTACATCCCACAGGCGAATTATTTCATCATCCCCACCTGTTGCTAACAGGCGACTATCGGGACTAAAGGCAAGGGCATTGACCCAGGCAGTGTGCTCCCGGAAGGCAAAACGTTGAGTACCATTGGCGAGGTTCCATAACAATACTTCACCGTTGTTGTCTCCAGTTGCTAGCCATTGGCCATCTGGGCTAACCAGCACGGTCAAAAAACCACCTAGGTTCTGGGCAAATACAGATTGCAGGATATGGGCATGGGAAAAATTGACGTTATGGAGGTTGACATCTGGTAAATATGCCTGCCGAATTGTTAGGTGTGAAAAGTCATAGCCAGTCAAGTCAATGCGTAGGTAACGGCATAGGTTTAATACATTACCTCCACCATAGCCTGTGGGTTGGTGATGGCGAACATAGGCTAGCAATTGAGTGATTGCAGCTAGTAGGGCATCATGGGTGCCAAAAAATTGTTGCAGGCGAGTGGCGATCGGTTTGAGGATTAGCCGCACTTGGCTATCACGCACATAATCCTTGGCTTGAGCTTTGATCAGGGCATAGGTATGAAAAATCTGTAGCCTTTGGTGACTGTCATTGACAGGTTTGCTATGGGAATCAGGGATTGAGGATGCTCGGTTAACACACTCTAAAATTTCAGCGACAACTTGGTCAATTAGGCGATCGGTCATGTATTCCATCACCACTGGCTGTTGAGTAAAGGCTGCTGACGGTGGTTCTGTCAGGGCTGATCGCTGCCCTAAGGCCGTGACTTCTTCAATTAGACAGCGATGCACGAGTGATCCCAGCGCCTCTAGCAGTACCGCAGGTGACTCTGTGGGGATAATATCCTCTATCAGCTCACTCACAGACATTGGCTCGCGGTTGATGGCCAGCCAATACATGATGGCCTGTTCTAGGGGTGATAGCCGATTAAATTGCTGGTCTAAGGGGGTGCGAATGCTACTGAAAAAGGTAACCCCTTGACGCAAAAATTCCCCAATATGCCCATTACATAGCTCTCGGATGTAAGCTGCTACCAGCTTTAGGGCTTGAGGGTTGCCACTGTAGCGCTCTACAAGTTTCCGTTGTTCGTCAGCGGTGCCCTTTAGATCCATAGCGGTCAAGATCTGCCGCCCTATTGTCTCTGGAAGTCCAGCAAGCTGCAACGATCGCACAGGTTGCTCTCCTTCTAGAATCACCAAGTTATTAGGTTTTTCTCGACTAGTAAGAATCATGCAGCTTTGATGGACTGACTCGCCAACGCTGCGCAATAGGTCACCATATCCCTCATACCCTGGACGGTAGCTGCCAGCATGACTACCACTCTGCAAAATGGATTCAGCGTTGTCTAGCACTAACAGACAGCGATGACTGCGCAGACAATCTAATAAATGAGCTAAATCGTTTTGACGATCGGGTTCATTGGTCAAAAATCGCAATAGATCATCCAGCAGGTCTGTCAAGGGTGGTGCATTCAACAACGATCGCCAGATTACTCGGTCAAACTGATCTTGCAACATCCTCGCTAGGCGGGTGGCTACAGTTGTTTTGCCGATGCCACCCATACCCAATACCATCACTAACCGACAGCGCTGATGGGGCTGATCTGACGCAAACCCACCTACAATCCACTGGGTTAGCATTGCCAACTCTTCGTCGCGCCCGTAGATTGTGGTAGTGTCTGGCGCTTCTCCCCAGCTCTGTTGAGGCAATGCTGATGGAACAGAAGGTTGCTGGTAGGGGGCATCGCGCTCCACAACCTCTTCCCAGTTCAAGGCCAACACAGTGCAAAATGCCTTGAAGGACTCTGGCTTGATGTAATCTTTACCCCGTAGGAAACGCTTCCAGGTAGGCATAGAAGCTCCATTAGCGGGTGGCATACCCTCATGCCAGGTAGCGTCTAGAACTTGACTAGCAGCATAGAGCCACTGGTCACTATCTTGGATCCAACCCCGTTCCCACCGAATCTGTTGCACCCGCTCTTGAATTTTGAGTAAACCTGCATGAGATGCTTTTAGACCGACTTTGCTCCGCCTTGGGGTCATCAGAGTTACCCTGCATAATCACTGCAATTTGTCCAGATTCAGTTTTAGATCAGCTCTGTTGTGATCATAAGCTGAGTCTAGCGAACCTCTGCGATCGCAGGTGAGAATTTGCCTAGAAGGCTGGAAAAGCTTCTTCGTCCCAGCCGAATCAGGAGGTATCCGATGTCATGCCCAACTGCTGCCTATGGACAGAGAGTTTGCCAAATTGTCGATCATCCCGATCGTCGTGATGAGAGCTTCTGTGCCACCTGCCAGCGTCGCTTTGTGCAACCAAGGTCAGAAGGGCAAATGTCACCATCTCAAGGTAGTAACGGATTAGGGTTTCTGTCTACCTTCGGAGGAGTTTGCCTAGCGCTGCTGTTGGTCAGCATCATAGCAAGACAACCTGACTTAGAACCAGATAGTCCTCAAGAGCCACAACCTTTAGCAACAATCACCAGTAGTGCTAGCCGTTAGGGCGAAGGGTCGGTTGTTAGTTATTGGCTTACTGGAGCGACTACTAGCCAAGCATTTCCCCAATAATTAGCCCCCTGCCGATTCCTAAATGACCAACCTCAGAACAGTTGAGTAACTACCATTGACAGCCATGCATGAGTTTAATAATTGTCAGCACCGCGATAGGTTTTGGAATCATGATGCTACTGCTTGGAATGTGCCCGATGGGGATCGTCGGTACTTTTCGGATGAAATCGCCTCCTTGGATGCTGTGTTGATCAAGCGGCGAGATAATTATCAACTTTGGAGTCGGCGTGGTGATCTGTTGATGGCTTTTTATCGCTATGAGGAGGCTATCCTCAGCTATGAACGTGCCCTGATGCTGAAACCATCATTGGCAGAGGTTTGGTATCACCGGGGGATGGCTTTGGTGCAGCTAGGGCGACATCAGGAGGCGATCGCGTCGTTTGACGAGGCAATCACCGTGAATCCGACTTATCAACCTGCGTGGCTACAGCGTGCCATTGCGCGATGTCAGCTAGATGACCATGAAGCAGCGATCGCTGACTATGACCAAGCTGTGTTACTGGATGTCAAGGATGCTTACGCTTGGCAGCGGCGAGGTTCAGCGTTATTCGTATTGGGGCGCTATGAGCAGGCTGTTGCTAGTCTGGATAAGGCGCTGCGTCTGCAACCGGGTTGTTATGAAGCGTGGTATGCCCGTGCAGACAGCCTTTATTTGCTAGGACGACACGATGAAGCTATCGCTAGCTATCGCCGCATGTTAATCTTACGCCCGACTTACATGGGTTGGATTGCCCTTGGCAACTATCTCCAGTCATTAGGGCATGTGCAGGAGGCGATCGACTGTCTGGATCGAGCCTTGGAACTAGGTCAGGGCATCCATGCCGACTGCTGTGACCTGTGGCATCGGCGTGGCCAGTTGTTAGAGCGTCTGAACCAGTTTGACGAGGCAATCGCCAGCTACGACCAAGCAATTTGCCTAAACCCAGACTTCTGTGTAGCTTGGGCTAGCCGAGGCATGGCGCTGTTTACCCTTAAACGCTATGAGGAAGCGATCGCGAGTTGCGATCGCACCTTACATCTCAGCGATAACCACTATGGAGCACAGTTCACCCGTAGTAGTGCTCTGTTTTGTCTGGGGCACTACCATGCTGCTGTTTCTGGGTTTAACCACCTACTGCACAACTATCCTAAAGATGCCTTGGTTTGGCGGTTACGTGGCAAAGCCCTACTAGAGTTAGATGACTACGACCAGGCGCTGGTTAGCTACAACTACAGCATTCGCTTTCAGCCCAATAGCCCTGAGGCATGGCTAGAAAGAGCCGTAGTCCTAGCTCACCTAGATCGTATGGAAGCCGCTATCGCCAGTTGCGATCGTGCCCTCCGCCTCCAACCCCACAATCCCAGGGGCCTCCATATTCGACAGTTGTTAGTTGTAAACTGTGCTAGGTAATGACAGTGGGCTTATCCATGCCGGTGAGCGCCCGGATCTGGGCAATATGATCAGCAATGGCAATTAAGTCTCTCAGTGCCACTTGGGGATCCAAGCCATGGTTGGCAGGATTTGCCTCGTAACTTTCTAGATAGACTCGCAGGGTTGCCCCCTGGGTGCCCGTGCCAGATAGCCGAAACACAATGCGAGAGCCATCGGTAAACCCAATGCGGATGCCTTGGTTGTGGCTAATGCTGCCATCGATCGGATCCGTATAGCTGAAGTCATCAGCATAATCTACCTGGTATTGGCGAAACTGTTGCCCTTTCAAAGTTGGCAGGGCTTGCCGCAAGTTGGCAACCAGCGTTTGGGCACGATCGCTATCTATGCCCTCGTAGTCATGACGAGAATAGTAATTGCGACCATAGGTTTGCCAGTGTTCTCGCACAATCTGTTCCACTGATTGCCGTCGCACGGCCAGGATATTTAACCAGAACAATACGGCCCAGAGGCCATCCTTTTCCCGCACATGGTTGGAACCAGTGCCAAAGCTTTCTTCGCCACAGAGGGTTGCCCGACCTGCATCCAGCAAGTTACCGAAAAACTTCCAGCCCGTAGGGGTTTCGTAACAGTCAATCCCCAACCGAGCAGCAACCTGATCAGCCGCTTGGCTCGTCGGCATTGATCGGGCTACACCAGCAAGACCGTTGCGATAGGCGGGCACTAAGTTCGCATTTGCCGTCAATACCGCTAAGCTGTCACTAGGATTAACAAAGAACTTACGGCCCAAGATCATGTTGCGATCGCCATCTCCATCGGAGGCTGCGCCAAAGTCGGGGGCATCATCTCCAAACAGTTTCTCCACTAAGTCGTGGGCGTAAACCAAGTTAGGGTCTGGATGTCCACCCCCAAAATCCTCTAGAGGAACACCATTGCAGACTGTGCCCGCTGGCGCACCTAGGCGTTGTTCAAACAACTTGCGAGCATAGGGGCCTGTTACAGCATGAAGTGAATCTATACACATGCGAAAGGTGCCCCCTGTCAACAGCTCACGAATGCGATCGAAATCAAACAGTGACTCCATCAGTGCAGCGTAGTCGATAACTGAGTCAATGACTTCGACCGTCATGGATCCTAACTGGGTTTTTCCGAGCCGATCCAGATCCACATCTGCTGCCTCTAGCAGTTTGTAATGGTCGATCGTCTGACTCCGAGCATAGATAGCGTTGGTTACCTTTTCCGGTGCGGGGCCGCCATTGCTAATGTTGTACTTAATACCAAAATCAGCATTGGGGCCACCTGGATTGTGGCTAGCAGACAGAATAATGCCTCCAAAGGCTCCATACTTGCGAATTAGGCAAGATACGGCCGGAGTGGATAAAATA